>CAYLUV010000116.1:0-6690 GCA_964386955.1 uncultured Lachnospiraceae bacterium | reverse complement strand
TAGTAATATATTGCTAAAAATAAAAAGATTAATGTTATTACCATTAAAATATAGAGTAAACAGTGACAAGATTTTTGTGCGGAGAAAAATTTTATCATTTGGATCTCCTATTTGTTGTCCTTCAGTGACATATGTGAAAGAAAATTTGCCTGAAAAAATTTTTAAAAATGGTTTTCGAAGTTGTGAAGATTGGGAAGCTTGGGAGATGATTTCAAAGTTATCAGGTGAATTTTTGTATAATAAAGAGATACTTATGTATCATCGAATTCATGAAGAATCTGAAACTTCTGCAATTATTGGTGATAATGCAAGGAGTGCGGAGGAATACGAGATGTATTGTAAGTTTTGGCCAAAATGGATTGCAAAAATAATTCTTTTTTTCTATGCCAAGGGACAGAAATCGAACAATTTAGATTAAGAAGCAAAGCGAAAAGGAGTCAGGATGAAGAAAATAGTTATAATTCCCGCGTTTAATGAAGAAGAATCTATTATTAAGACTGTGGAAGATATTCATAAAAATGCACCAGAATTTGATTATATAATAATTAATGATTGTTCAAAAGATAATACACTAGAAATATGTAAGAAAAATCATTTGAATGTATTAGATTTGCCGGTTAACTTAGGAATAGGGGGCGCTGTACAGACAGGTTATCTTTTTGCATACAGAGAAGGATATGATATCGCAGTTCAATTTGACGGAGATGGACAACATGATGCAAAATTTTTGGAAGCTATGGTTGAAAAACTAGTGAAAGAAGAGTTAGACATGGTAATTGGTTCAAGATTCATCGAAAATGAAGGATTTCAATCAACAGGATTAAGACGATTGGGAATCAAATTCTTTACTGAACTAATCAAAATGTTATTTGGAAAAAGAATTACAGATGCTACGTCAGGTATGAGAATGTGCAATAGAAAAGTGATGAAACTTTTTGCAGACGAGTATCCGAGAGATTATCCAGAGCCAGAAACGATTAGTAGGTTGTTGAGGCATAAATATAAGATTGAAGAAATGCCAGTGATTATGAGAGAACGTGCTAGCGGAGTATCTTCTATTTCCATGAAGAAGTCAGTATATTATATGTTTAAAGTAACAATTGCAATAGTAATTGAAAGATTGAGATAATAAAGGAGTAAGGTATGGCATTAAAAACAAGAATCATAATAATTGTTGGATTATTATTAGCGTTGTTTTACATAATTAATATGGTTAGAAAAAGACAAATGGAATTAAAGTATGTATTAGCGTGGTTAATGTGTGATTGTGCATTACTCGTGTGTGTATGTGTACCTGATTTTATAAATATTATAGCTGATATTTTGGGAATTCGTTCTCCAATGAATATGATATTTTTCTTGGGGTTTGTGTTTTCATTAATTATTATCTACTCATTGACGTTGGCGTTATCGCGTGTAACAGCGAAAGTTAGACGCATGGCGCAAATTATGGCATTAAACAAATACGAGGAAGAGATACAACGAGAAAAAAATTAATCTGTATATTAACAAGTATTAGATGGATGAGAGGTAGTTTAGAAAATATAAAAAAAGTATGGACGGTAGTGTTTTTCGTATTAGCAACAATGCTGATGATGATTCCTCTATCCTATATGCTGCGTCCATCTACGGATGAGAACGCGGAGTATAGAAATCGTATGGTAGGATTTTATGCGGAGCCGAAGGATAGTTTGAATATTGTGTCTATGGGAAATAGCGCGATATTCCGATATGTGAACAATGTGGTGCTTTGGAAGGAATATGGGTTGACGTCTTACAATTTCTGTTCGCCGGAGCAAAGTCTTTATGCACTGGAGTATTTGGTGGATGAGGTGGAGAAAACACAGTCACCAGAGGTTTATTTGGTGGATGCAAGACAGTTTCTTTTGAATGGGAGTAAGGAGCAAAATGAAGTTAAGCTACATCAGTTGATTGACAATATGAAATATTCAATGAATCGTTGCGAGATTATTAATAAGAGCATTACTAATTGGTCTGATCGATTGCCCTATTATTTGGATATCATTACATACCACGGCAATTGGGAGCAGTTGTCTAAGGAGAGCATTACCTATGCAAGGAATGCGAAATCTCAGGATATGAAGGGATGGGTTGTAGTAAATGTAATGAGGGAAGTGGATGCTTTAGGCGATGTGAAGGAACTAAGTGAACTTCCAATAGAAAAGGATGCAGAAAAAGAACTGCGATATTTGTTAGATTTGTGGGAAAAGGAAAGTAAAAAAGTGGTATTCGTATCGACACCATGGATTATTGATGAAGTAAGTCAGCAAAAGAGTAATTATATGAAGCGTATTGTGGAAGAAGCTGGATTTCGATATTTGGATGCTAATCTCTATCAAGAAAAGATGGAGCTGGATTATAGCAAGGATTTCTATAATGCTCGTCATGTAAATGCAGCAGGTGCAGAGAAGTTTTCTAAATTTTTGGGAGAGTATTTGATGCAGGAATTCCAGTTTACAAGGATTTTAGAAGAATCTGTGGTGAAGGAATGGAAAGTGGCAGAAAAATTCTATGACGAGAAGATGAAAGCCTTTATGGAACAGCATGATAAGAATTGATAGGATCTCCAAAGTTTAGTGGGGGCGAAGATTTTTTCTAAGCTTAATGGGGGTCGTCACTGGGGGCTAAATAAAAATGATTTACGGGCTTGGCAGTTTTGCCAAGCCCGTTGTTGTGCAATGAAATACTTAGTCTTCTTGGTAATATTGTACAGGATTGAAACCTGAACTTCCATTTAAGACAGGGGTGCCTCGTGTCGCGTATAGAAAATGTGCACGGAAATGTTCAAAGTTTCGATATCCTCTGCCCAGTCTTTGAGATCTTTGATTTTTCTGTTCAAAGATTCAATAGGTCCGTTGGATAGGCGGCTGTTGTATATTTTGCCAGAACCATGTCTTTCGACCATTATGAATGAATTGATGATGTAATCATGGTTTTTGACCAGAAGATTGGCAAAATCAAAGAAGATGGGATTACCGCTCTGATAGTATTTACCAATCGGATCATCCAGCTCGATACGTGCATCCATGGGATGTCCCGCATTTCTGATGTTAAAACTGATATACATTTCTTTTAAATCCCGAAGTTCCTGTAGATTAGGATCAATTTGAAACAAGGCATCCTGATAGTCATAGGTATTCATTAAGCAGTGAAAATGGGGATCCATTCTAGGTTCGGCATGGTATATGATATTCGATTCATTAGCTAAAATGAGCCATCGATATTTCTGAAGAAGATATACTTCTCTGGACGGTGGTATATAGTATGGCATTTCGATGGGATGGTACTTTTGTTCATAAAGTTCTAGATTACGTTGTTTGTATTTTTAATCAGTTTTCTCAAGAGCATACTTGCAACGCTCATCCATTTCCAGATGGACTTCATCAATAGAGATGATGTCAGGAAGAGGAAGGCGCTCCGACCTGACATATATATCAAAGGTTTCAAGGACATAAGTATCGGAGACATTAAATTTCTCTGCGATACTTACTGCCGAAGCGGATAAATCTCGAAAAGTATTAATGATCAACATATCTGCTGCATTTGTATTTCGTTTTCGTTTGTTCACAAAATGAAAGGATTCATTTACAGTGTAGCCGCATTGAGGGTTGGTGTAGTGCCAACGGTGCTGACGAAGCTTAATGATGTATTCATATCCATCTTGTAAAATGGGATGGTTAATTTTTTGTTTTCTTATACCATGGGAATGCATTTTAAAATCGCATTGAGGAAAAAAGTGAAGAGAAGGAGGTGTCTCCACCGTAATGCTCTTTTTCACTCCATCAATCTGAATGTCAGAAATATAAATATCTGGATCTTCCAAGTTTAATAATTCTGTGATAGTATTCGTTTAACTCCTTTCCATGTTAGATTTCATTGCAGTTATATCATATGGAAAGAAGTAGATAAGGGCAAGGGACTGGTGATTTGCTCCTTGTCAAGTAGACAGGTCAAATACCTAAAAAGTAATTATGACTACCGTATCGTTTGATGCGGTAGTTTTTCATGTGAACAACTATGTTGTCACACGAATTCTTATTTATGGATTTAAGTCTGTTGAGGGGGTCGGAGTTTTTCGTGTTCCGAAAAAAGGAGACACCCGAAATAAAAAACCACCTGCTATGAACCGACCTCCCAATCGTTAGATTTTGGTCTGACTTTTGGGGTCGGTTCATTGACGGGTGGTAGTTATTTGTGCTTGTTTGTCCTTTTATCTGGAGTATATCCCTCTGTCAACACCTTGCTGTAGGTGCTTCGCAGTGTTGACAGAATGATATATCTCCAGATTTTTATGGTCAAGCGCAATAAGAAGCATTATGATTCCATTGTAGAATCCATTTGTTTAAGTTATCATTATGCCACCCATTTTGCTTTGTATTTTTGGATGCGACTGTTTTCTGCAATAGGGTATACTGTTGGATTCTTTGAAGACATTGCTTCATTTCTAACTTCTAACGGTGTTTTGCAGTGATATCTGTCTTGTGGACGTTCTTCACTATAGAAGTTTATATATTTATGAATTGCAAATCTTAAAGAGATTTCGTCGGTAATATCGTACATTTGATACATTTCAGATTTAATAATTCCCAAGAATCCTTCCATTGGACCATTATCTATACAATGACCAACTCTCGACATGAATTGGACTATTCTTTGTTCTTCCAGTTTCCGTTGAAAGACTCTACTTGTATATTGGAATCCTCTGTTACTATGAAATAATGGTTTTGCATCAGGATTAGCAGCAATTGCTTTATCAAAAGTTTTAAATACTAATTGGTTATTGTTTCTTGTTCCAATAACGTATGCAACAGGATAACGATCATACAAATCTAGGATTGCACTTAGATACAGTTTCTTCATGATTCTATGTACACGTTTTCTCTTGTAATTCGTATGATTGAAATGGTTAATCCACGATATCATTCTTCTGTAGCCTAAGATGTGATTGAAACGTTCATCATATTCTTTTATAAATTCAGCTAAGTTGTGATTTTCCAACTCATTTGCAGGTACTTCACGATGAAGCCATTTATAATAAGCCGCACGAGATATTTCGAGTTGCTTACATATCCAACTTATACTCCAATTATTTTCTTTGCTAAAAAACTTTATGGCCATATATTTTGATTCGTAACGTTGTTTTCCAAGCCTCACATCCTTTCGAATTCTTGCACTTTTTTAATAATTTCGCTAACATATCCTTTTCTTGAAGTTGTCTTTTGAGACGAGCATTTTCTCTACGGAGACGTTCTAATTCATCAACTTCATCATCTGCTTTATGATGACCGTGTTTATCTGTTAATCCTTCCTCGCCGTTTGAATCATATTTTTTTACCCATGAATACACCTGACTATAGGGAACATCATAAATGCTTGCGGTGCCTTTATAATCACGTCCATGTTCGATGCAGTATTCCACGATTTCTTTGCGTTCTTCAATAGTAGTTTTTCTTCTTGCGTCTGCCATATAGACCTCCCTGTTAGGACAATAGTCCTTAAGTTCTCTGTCAGTATTATACAATAAAACCCATTGACGAACAGTGGCATTACCACGAATGTTATATCTTACCGTAAGATTTGCAAATGACCCGTTACCTTCCGGATAAGCTTGTACCACTTTTTCTTTAAATGAAGCAGAATATGTATCATTACCTTTCTTGTGAATAAATGCCGTTTCTCCATCGATCGTATACATATGAATCCATTTATTAAGCTCAGATGTATGTTTCTTTTCATTTAAAATGTATTCCGTATTTTTCACAAACTTCTCTATTTGAAAATTTGCCGGATAGATAATCTTTACAAGCTGCAATCTTAAGCTCGGCAGAATATTTTGACATAGAAAATCCCCCCTAAGTAGATTTGGTTATTTACCTTGTCTACTTAAGGAGGATCATATCACGGTTGATTCCTTGTCTTTGTTGTATTTTCTGAGACCCCAATAAAGGTAACCCCCACTAAAGTTTGATTATCCGATTTTTTATGGCACGAAGAAGAAAAATGAATCCGGAACGCAAAGCGTTCATTGGAACACTATCAGCCAAAGGATGCTCAGGACATCTAAGATATGCTCAAAAATTTGTTAGGAGATACTCTGAAAAGTATATTAGAGGCTGAAATGGATGATTATCTTTTAATTCATTTAACACAGATAACCAGTATTTTGAACTTTCATTATCACCGACATTGATGGATAATACCTCTTTACGTCTATCTGCATTGATGCCCAGGATTCCATAAGCTGCCAGATTACGGATTACTCCATCTAATGGTCGATTCTGCCAGTCTTCAATCTGTGGCAATATCTTATCTGTTACATCAGAAATAAATCCTTCTGATGCTTCAAAACCGTAGATATCTTCGATGGTTTCAGATATCTGTCGTGTAGTCATTCCTTTTGCATACATGGAAATAATCTTCTGATCGATCTCAGAAATGTCCTTTTGACGTTTTTTTACCACCTGTGGTTCAACGTAGACTGGCAATCTTGCAGTACTTCGATTTCCATGGAACCATAACGGCTATTGACACGTTTGCGATTATATCTATTTCGGTAATCATCATTATCGGAACGTTCAGATTTTTCATGGCCAAGGTGTTCATCCATCTCCGCTTCCATCATTTCTTTGATTGTCCCGCCGAGAAGATCCTTCAGTGCATCCTGGATAT
>CAYLUV010000115.1:0-6755 GCA_964386955.1 uncultured Lachnospiraceae bacterium | reverse complement strand
TCAATGACTACCGTAAAAATTCGATTATATTTCTTGCCCATCTTTTTTCCTCCTTCATAATTTCTCGGATTTCTATTTTTTAGAACGATCTGTTAAAAAAACAGGATGACGACACCTTTTCACTAAGCATCGCCATCCCGCCCCCTAAGTTTTTTCTTTTATTTATTTGTTCTTTTCCTACTCTGCTACATAAAATCACAGCCTGGAAATCTACCATTTTTTGATTAGAATAACATAATAAATCCAACGATCATAGCACTTAAGATACTAACTAAAACGCCGCCTAACATAGCGCGGAATACCAGTCTAGAAAGAGTGCTTCTCTTTTCTGGACAAAGTACTGCAATACCAGATACACAGATTCCAAGACTTCCTACGTTTGCAAATCCACAAAGAGAAATGGATGTAACGATGGCTGTTCTGGCGTCCAATGTACTTAACATAGCACCTAATTCTTTGAATGCTACGAATTCGTTGATGATTAATTTATTTCCTAATAAAGAACCTTCCATTAAAATATGCTGGCTGTCCAGTCCCATAAGGTAACCAAATGGAGCAAAAATGTAAGAGAAAATCTGTTCCAGAGTGATACCTGCAAATCCTAAGATCATGTTGATCACCGCTACGATACCGATAATACCAACTAAAGATGCTGCAATGGAGATAACCATCTGCATACCGATTCCTGCGCCCTCTGCAATGGCATCGATAACATTGGAGTTATTTCCTTTGTTGTCCATCTTAACATCGGCAATCTTCATAACTTCCTCTGTCTGTGGAAGGATCATCTTTGAGATCAAGATACTTCCGATTGGAACTAATGCACTGGCAATTAAAAGGTAATCCATAGGGATACCCAGTGCGTGGTAACCACCCAGAATAGATACGGACATACTTCCCATACCAGATACTAAGATTACCATAATTTCACTGTCTGTCATATTCTTGATGTATTTGCTGATTAAGATTGGGCTGTCTGTCTGACCTAAGAACATGTTGGCTACGGCAACAAAGCTTTCTACTTCTGTTGTTCCCATCAGCTTACCAACGGCTTTTCCAATCCATTTTACAACAAAGCCAAGAATACCAAGATAGTATAATAAGCTAACTAATGCAGAAACAAAGATAATGTTTCCTAATGTCTGCACGATAAATACGCTTCCTGCTGCGCCATTTCCATCTGCAAGACTTCCGAATACAAAGGATAATCCATCCTGTCCACAGTTGATAATGGCTGTTACACCGTCAGAGATTACAGATACAATCTGTTTTCCCAGCGGTACTTTTACTAATAAAATAGCAATGATAAACTGTACCACGATTGCTTTTACAACCGCTTTCCACTGAATTTCTTTTTTGTTCCAGGAAAGTAACCAAGTCAATCCCAGCACAACAAAAATTCCAAGTAAATTTAAAATATATTTCATCTCTTCTCCCTCGCCTAATTATGCGTTTTCGCCGTCCTCTTTAATCAGGTTTCTAATAGCCTGCACAGCGACTTTAATTGCAATCTCTGTATCATGAACGATAGGATTATCCATGCCTAAAGCATTTCTTTCCTGGTTACCAACTACTAAGAAGTTAGAACCGCAACGCACACCTAAGTGACTTGCTGCCACAAATAATGCTGCAGATTCCATCTCAGAAGCCTTTGTACCAAGGCGTTTCCATGCTTCCCATTTATTCAAGAGTTCATAGCTTACTGGCATTCTTTCTGGCTCATGCTGTCCGTAGAACGCATCCTTACACTGTACTACACCAGTATGATATGGAACTTCTAATGTTTTACATGCTTTTACAAGAGCATTTGTTACATCAAGGTCAGCTACCGCTGGGAACTCGATTGGCGCGTACTCTTTACTTGTTCCTTCCATACGGATTGCACCTGTGGAAACTACTACATCTCCACCTTTTACATCAAGATCAATACCGCCGCAAGTACCAACGCGGATAAATGTATCTGCACCACAAAGTACTAATTCTTCCATAGCGATGGAAGCAGATGGGCCACCGATACCTGTGGATGTTACACTAACTTTTACTCCGTCTAAGTAACCTGTGTATGTTACATATTCTCTGCTGTCTGCAACCAGCTCTGCATTGTCAAAATGTTTTGCAATCTTTGCACATCTTTTTGGATCACCAGGTAAAATAACGTAACGTCCTACATCCCCTGGTCTAATCTGTAAATGATACTGTAATCCTACTTCTCCTGAATAATTCTGCATAATTGTCCTCCCTTTCACTGATACACTTTTTTCATCTTTTCAACCAAATTTTTTTGAATTCCCCTCTAGTCGTTGGAAAGAACCTCTGCCAAACAGTCTTTCAACTGTATGTATTGTTTCCTATTTACTATAATGTCATTACCCTTCTTCGTAATCATTCCCTCCTCACAGAGTTTCTTTACGGATCTGGTAATGGTCTTTACGCTTAATCCCGTGCAATCAGACAATTCCTGTCTGTCTCCATTAATGGTAAGTACACCTTTTCCCGCATACATCTCATATTTGTTCACCAACATCATAGCAAGTCTGTCTGAACCCTGTAAAAAAAGTAGTGCTCTTACATTTCTCGCCTGCTCCAACAAATATTCTCCCATCAACTTTGATTCATGGCGAAGAGCACGAATATCACTTTTCATCCACCGTTCAAACTGCGCCTTTGGCAGCTTCAGCACCGTACAGTCTGTTACAGTCTGCAAGGATGTGCGGTATCGTTTGTCCCCCATAACCACTTCCATGCCTCCTAGAGCATAGAGTTTAGAAAAAAACATAAAGTCAAAGGAAATACCATAAATTCTATAATCCGTTGCTTTGATGATGCCATCCGCAATAAAATATATGGTATCTACAAGTTCTCCTTCTCGAATAAAGGTTCGTCCTTTTTCCATCTTCTCGATGACAAAGCATTCCACCAGCCAAACCGGTACGTCATAAAAATACTCATAAAACTGGTTTCGTCTGTCTTCTTCCAATTCCTTTAGGAATGGCAATGCTTTTTCTAAATAATTCTCACCCATGTCCCTCTCCTACATTCTTTATAGTATAACCGAGCCGCAATCCGATTGCTTTTTTGTCTCTCTATCATACCATCTTTTCCAGAGAAGTGCTATGAAAATCATTTCTTACCTTCATCGTAGTTGCATCATAAATCTTATACAGACATTTTGAAAGGACACGTGTCCCTCTTCGTGCCCTTTCATGTATTTAACCAATTTTACGAGTGTTTTTTTGTGCAAATTCACAACACTATTGCATTATACGGTGTGTCTCTTTGCAATATAAAGAGGATACAGTTCTGTTCCATTTACCTTTTTATCCTCAGAAATGGTTACCTGCTTATCTGTAATCAGGTTTTCAATCTCTGCCCCTGCTTTTACTACTGTATCCTGCATTAAAATACAGTTTTTCACCTTCGCACCCTTTTCAATCTTAACGCCACGGAATAAAATACTATTTTCCACTTCGCCCTCGATTAAGCAGCCATCTGCAGACATCACATTTACAACCTTGGAACCTTTGATGTATCTGGTTGGGTTGTCGTCACGAATCTTTGTGTTGATGGCATTTCCGCTAAAGAGTGCATCCAGATTTGCGTCATCTAAGAGCTTCATGTTTTCTTCAAAGTAACTCTTTACCCCAGTGATACGGGCTGTGTATCCCTCAAATTTGTATGCCTGTACGTTTAAGGAATCTAACTGATTCAGCAGCACATCTCTCTCCCAGTAGCGAAGACCACGAACAAAGGCTGTGTTAACCAGTTCAATCAGCAGTTCTCTTTCCACAACGAAAATGTTCATGCCGAGATTCTGAACCCCTTCTTTTTTCAGGTTTACTTTAATCTCTGTGATACGTCCCTCTTCGATGTCGTAGGAATAATAAAATCCCTGCTCGTTACGCATTCTCATATAGCCTTCTGGAATTTCCTGTTCTGTGTAAGCGCAAGTTACATCTGCTCCAGTCTCCATATGAGCCTGAATCATCGCCTTAAAGTCTACGTTGGCAGCAATGTTGGAATCCGCCATTACAACATATTTTTCCTTCTGGTCTTTTAAAAACTCTAAAATACCAGCGATAGCTGATACACGACCAGTATATACAGTGGATGTTCTCTCCACATTTGGAGGGAATAAGTGTAAACCACCGTTTTTGCGAACCAGATCCCACTCTCTTCCGGCATCTAAGTGATCCATAAGAGAAAGATAATTTTTGTTTACCAAAAGAGATACATTTTTAATTCCACTTCCTGTCATACTGGAAAGGATAAAGTCCACCAAACGATAACGGCTGGCAAAAGGAATAGATGCCATCAGTCGTACGTTTGTAAATTCTGGAACGATTGCGTCATATGAGTTTGGGAAAATAATCCCCAGTGCACTTGTGTTATTTTTTAACATACTACTTCACCTTCCTTTACATTTTCATAAACCATAGCATCTGCGCCAATCTTTGCATTGTCACCCACAACTACTGCAGGACCTACCGTTGCCACACCTGTTTCTGCGCCTACTACTGCATTTGTGCCAATCACTGCATTTTCTGCCACGATACAATGTTTTACCACTGCACCTGCTTTGATAACAGTGCCGCCCATAACAACAGCCTCTTCCACAACTGCTCCTGGTTCTACGATAACACCGGCATGAAGGATAGAATTCTTTACGGTACCGTTTACACGGCAGCCATCCGTGATCATAGAATTCTCGATTACTGCGCCTGCACCAATCTTATGTCCTGTTTTTCCGCTGTTACGGCTATAAATCTTCCAATCTTTGTCAAAAAGGTTGATTCCACTGTGTTCTGGATCCAACACTTCCATGTTTGCTTCCCAGAGAGAAGGAATGGTTCCTACATCCTTCCAATATCCATCGAAGCGGAAGGCAAACATATCTTTTCCATCAGCCAACAGTTTTGGAATAATATTCTTACCAAAGTCATTTTCAGATTCTGGATCTGCCTCATCGGCGATCAAGTATTCTCTCAGTACATCCCATTTGAAGATATAATTTCCCATGGATGCCATATTGGATTTTGGATTGGCTGGTTTTTCCTGGAATTCTGTGATCTTATCGTTCTCATCTGTTACCATCAGACCAAAACGAGAGGCTTCCTCCCAAGGTACTTCCATAACTGCCACTGCAAAATCTGCATTTTTTTCTTTGGCAAAGGCAAAGAATTCACTGTAATCCTGTTTGCAGATCTGATCACCAGAGAGAATGATAACATACTCTGGTTCATAGCGGTCAATAAACGGAATATGCTGATAAATCGCATTGGCAGTTCCTTTAAACCAGTCAGAATCTGTGGCTTTCTGGTATGGAGGTAAAATCTGCACTCCACCGTAAAGACGGTCAAGATCCCAAGGCTGACCATTTCCAATATATTCATTTAATACGAGAGGCTGATACTGGGTAAGAATTCCCACAGTATCAATGCCTGAATTTACGCAGTTGGAAAGTGGGAAATCAATAATACGATATTTTCCACCAAATGGAACTGCTGGTTTTGCCAGATTTTTTGTCAGGGCGTAGAGTCTGGATCCCTGTCCGCCCGCCAATAGCATAGCTACTATCTCTTTTGCCATAGTTTTCTCCTTCTCTTTTGATACTCTTGTCTTTTCACATCAATATTTTTTCACATAAAAAAGATGCCTGGCGTATGATTTTTTTTTCAAGTAAAAACACGCAAGCCTCGGCACCTTTTTCTCCATAGTTTATTTTCTATGGTGTAAATCACATTTTGTAACTGCAGATGAGAGTTCTATGCCCCTCATAGCATTTACATAAATTTTTTCACTTTTTCGTAGATACCCTTGGCATCTAACCCGTATTTTGCAATTAATTCTTTTGCCGGGCCAGATTCGCCAAATACATCGTTGATTCCGATGCGAAGCACTGGAACCGGATAGTTTGCAGATAACAGTTCGCAGATTGCTCCGCCAAGACCACCTACAATAGAGTGTTCTTCCACTGTTACTACTTTTCCAGTCTCTTTTGCTGCTGCGATAATCAATTCTTCATCTAATGGTTTGATGGTATGGATATTGATAACTTTTGCATCAATTCCATCGGCTGCCAGCATCTTTGCTGCCTCTAATGTCTCTGCTACCTCTAATCCATTGGCAAAGATGGTAACATCTTTTCCATCACGAAGCACAATTCCTTTTCCAATCTCGAATTTGTAATCTGGATTTGTGTTAATTACTGGAACTGCAAGACGACCAAAACGCATATAAACAGGTCCCTGATGCTCGTAAGCCGCAAATACCGCAGCTCTCGCTTCCACATCATCAGCAGGACAGATTACTGTCATTCCTGGGATGGTTCTCATCAGCGCAAGGTCTTCATTACACTGATGGCTAGCTCCGTCCTCTCCTACGGAGATTCCACCGTGGGTTGCTCCAATTTTCACATTGTTCTTTGGATAACCGATAGAGTTACGAATCTGTTCGTAAGCACGACCCGCTGCAAACATAGCAAATGTGCTGGCAAATGGCACTTTTCCTGTGGTTGCAATACCAGCTGCCACAGACATCATATTTCCTTCTGCGATACCGCAATCGATAAAACGTTCTGGATGCGCTTTTTTGAAAATAGCTGTCTTTGTCGCTCCTGCTAAGTCCGCATCTAAAACTACCACATCATCGTGTAATCTGCCTAATTCAGCTAAAGCATTGCCATAGCTTTCTCTTGTTGCAATTTTCTTTACTTCTGACATAATGCTTCACCTGCTTTCTCTAATTCTTCCATAGCC
>CAYLUV010000114.1:0-6819 GCA_964386955.1 uncultured Lachnospiraceae bacterium | reverse complement strand
TGGGGGCGGGGGCACCGGAGGATATTTTGTGGCGGGCAAAGCCTCACATTGGCACGGACTACTTGATTTCTGTGGTAAAAAATATCCGCGAAGAGATTATTTCTCTGGGTGGAACGGTGCGTTTCCAGTCCCAGATGACAGATTTAAAAATCACCGATGGCAAAATTACCGCTATCGTGCTACAATCAAAGGAAGTGATTCCTGTGGAGGAGCTTGTACTTGCCATAGGACACAGCGCTAGGGATACCTTTTCCTTGCTCTATGAAAAAGGACTTACCATGGAGAAGAAATCTTTTGCCATTGGCGTTCGCATGGAGCACAGTCGTGAGACAATAAATGATTCCCAATACGGTCCAAAATGGAGAGAGTATGGTCTGCCTACTGCCTCCTACAAAGTGACCCATCAGGCAGCCAACGGACGAGGCATCTATTCTTTTTGTATGTGTCCGGGGGGCTATGTGGTCAATGCCTCTTCCGAAGAAGGGCGTCTTGCCATCAACGGTATGAGTAACCACGATCGTATGGCGCACAATTCCAACACCGCCCTTGTAGTGACGGTGACACCGGAGGATTACGGTGGAAAACATCCCCTTTCCGGTATGGAGTTTCAAAGAAAGCTGGAGGAAGCCGCTTACCATCTTTGTGATGGCAAAATTCCAGTCCAGCGTTATGAAGATTTTAAGAAAAATCAAACAACGGAAGAATTGGGAACCGTTACCCCTTCCATGAAGGGTGCTTACGGTTTTGGCAACTTGAGAAAGATTCTTCCTCCTTATGTTTCCGCTGCTCTCTTGGAGGGCATTGATGCATTTGGACATAAAATAGCTGGATACGATAATCCAGACAGTCTGCTGTCTGCGGTGGAATCTCGCACGTCCTCTCCGGTTCGCATTTGCAGGGATGGAGGATACGAGAGCAACATTTTAGGGATTTTTCCTTGTGGCGAAGGCGCAGGATATGCAGGAGGCATTACATCTGCTGCCATGGACGGCATTCGTGTGGCAGAGGAGATTGCAAAACGACGGATAGGAGAGTGACAGAAGATGAGCAAAGAGAGAGAAAATCAGGAAGAGAAGATGTGGGAAGAAAACAAAAAAATCCGTGAGGCATTGAAGGATAAGAAGAGAATTATTGTAAAGATTGGTTCCTCTTCTGTGATTCATCCGGAAACTGGCGGCATGGATTTTGTAAAATTAGAAAAACTTGCTCGCTATCTCACCGATATTCATAACCAGGGAAAGGATGTTATTTTGGTATCTTCCGGTGCCGTTGGCATGGGAATGCAGACTTTGGGTATCACCAAACGTCCTTATTCTATTTCCAGAAAACAGGCCTGTGCTGCCATTGGGCAGGGACAACTGATTGGTGTATACGAACGATTTTTTCGGGAATACAGCCAGAATGTAGCACAGGTTCTCCTGAATAAAGATGTTATGTTGAATCCAGAAAGACGGATTAACGCCAAAAACACCTTTATTGAGCTTTTGGATATGGGGGTTATTCCTATTGTTAATGAGAATGATACCGTCTCCACGGAAGAAATCGAATTTGGCGACAACGATACTCTGGCTGCCATTGTGTGTGCCCTGGTAAAAGGAGATCTTTTGATTCTTATGACAGACATCGACGGATTTTATACCGATGACCCAAGAAGAAATCCGGAAGCCAAGATCATTCCTATGGTGGAGGCCATCGATAACAGCATCGAGAGTATGGCAAAGGGAGTAACTTCCCGATTCGGTACAGGGGGTATGGCCTCTAAGATTGCAGCGGCGGCAATCTGCAACGATTCCGGTGCGGATATGCTGATTGTATCTGGGCAAAAGGCCAGCATTTTAAATGAAATTATGCAGGGAGAGTCCCATGGAACCATCTTCAAGGCTCACAAGCGGGCGGACTTCGATCTGATTTCTTATTTGGAGAACAAGACATATATAAAATAATAGAAAAATGAGGTAAACTATGGATCAGAAAAAAATTGACAGAATCAATGAACTTTATCATAAATCCAAAGGAGAGGGATTGACTCCTGCGGAAAAGGAAGAACAGACAAAACTCAGAAAGGAATATATTGCGGCAATCCGTGCTAACATGAGAGGACAGTTGAATAATATCAGCATCCAGAATCCGGACGGTTCCATTACAGACCTTTCTACTTTAGATAAGACAAAGAAGACACACTAGACATCAATATAAGACAAGGAGGGATCTTTATGTTAGAAAGACTGGGAAGAAATGCAAAAAATGCCTCTGTACTGTTAGCGAAAGCCTCTGCACCGAAAAAAAATAGAGCACTGATTCAGGTAGCGGAAGATTTAGCTGCTAATAAAGATAAAATTTTGGCTGCCAACGAGATTGATCTTGTCCATGGAAGGGAAGCAGGAATGAAGTCATCCCTGTTAGATCGACTTGCCCTTACGCCGGAACGCATTGACGCCATGGCGGAGGGAATTCGTCAGGTGGCAGGGTTGGAGGATCCTGTGGGAGAGATACTCTCCATGAAAAAGACCATGAACGGTATGATGATTGGTCAGAAACGTGTTCCCCTGGGTGTTGTAGGCATTATCTATGAATCCCGCCCTAACGTAACAGCAGATGCCTTTTCCCTCTGTTTTAAAACTGGAAATGCGGTGATCCTTCGAGGAGGCAGTGACGCCATCCATTCCAACACCGCCATCACGGAGGTGATTCGAGAATCTCTGCGGACATGTCAGATGCCGGAAGATGCCATTGGACTTGTGACGGATACCAGCAGAGAGACCGCCACAAAGATGATGCGTCTCAACCAGTATATCGACGTGCTGATTCCAAGAGGTGGTGCAGGTCTTATTAAAAATGTGGTGGAAAATGCCACGATTCCTTCCATAGAGACAGGAACAGGAAATTGTCATGTCTATGTAGACCGCCGGGCGGATATTGATATGGCAGTAAAAATCATTGAAAATGCAAAGACACAGCGCCTTGGCACCTGCAATACCTGCGAATCTTTGGTGATTCACAAGGATATCGCCAAGGAAGCGATTCCAGCCATTGTTAAGATGCTTTTATTCAAAGGCATTGAGATTCGCTGTGACGAGGAATCTGCAGCCATTATGATGGAATACAATGAAGATATGGCGCAGCAGCTTGTACCGGCCACAGAGGAGGACTGGGGAACAGAATATCTGGATGCCATTATTTCCATGAAGGTGGTATCCTCCATCGATGAAGCCATTCAGCATATCAATCATTATAATACAGGCCACTCTGAGGCAATCGTGACAGAGGATTATGCAAGTTCCCAGAAGTTTTTGGAGGAGATTGATGCGGCAGCCGTCTATGTCAATGCTTCTACCCGATTTACCGATGGATTTGAATTCGGTTTTGGAGCAGAGATTGGAATCAGTACCCAAAAACTTCATGCCAGAGGACCGATGGGGCTGTTGGCACTTACAACCACCAAGTATATTATTTACGGCAACGGACAAATCCGAGAATAGGAGCAAAAGATGCAAAATCGTGTAAAAGCAGTAAAACAGATTACTAGGAATCCTCACTTAAATTATTTCGAGATGCAGGTGACCAACCGAAATGGCAAGGAACATCCCTATTATATGGCAAGCCGCAAAAATCAAGAGCATTTAAAGTGTCTGACGGGGGACTATCCAGCAGATGGCATTTTGATCTACGGTGTACATCAGGGGGAGGACGGTGTAGAACGACTGGTTCTTGTAAAACAGCTTCGCTATCCCATCAACGATTATATCTATGAGCTTCCGGCGGGGTTGATTGATCCCGGTGAGACAGCCAGTGTTGCTGCCATGCGGGAATACTGGGAGGAGACAGGACTTACCTTCCATCCTCTTTCTCTGGATGAGGCCATTAGCAAACCATTTTTTACCAGCGTTGGCATGACGGATGAATCGGTAGCCACTGCCTTTGGCTATGCTTCCGGTACACCGAGCAATCAGGGACAGGAAGAGAATGAGGACATTACGGTAGTGCTGGCGGACAAGGAGGAAGTGATGCGCATTTTAAGGGAAGAAAAGGTGGCTTCCAAATGCGCCTATCTGATGCTTCACTTTTTGGCAGCAGAACAGGGAAAACCTTTTGCATTTTTGGCACCATTTCTGAAAAAATAGCTTTGGAACAGTAAAATAAGTAAGTTTTTTTCAAAATTCTACTTGTAAACTTCCAAAGATGGTGCTATACTACTCAGTGATGATAATATAATACTTGTAATTACAGTAGAGTGGGTTCCAAGCCCACTCTATTCTTATGTGCAAAGGAATATCTATTTTTGCATATAAGTCATTTGCATTACAGCAAAGAAATTACAGCAATTTGAAAGGCGGTGAAAACATGAAGAGAAGTGAAATCGAATCTTATGTGGAAGGACTGGTAATGCCGATCATTGAGGAAGGCAATTTTGAACTGGTTGATGTAGAATATGTAAAGGAAGGTGCCAACTGGTACTTAAGAGTATATGCAGACAAAGAAGGCGGCATTAATATTGACGACTGTGTTACCATCAGTCGTGCGCTGGAAGTAAAACTGGATGAAAAAGATATGATTCCAGATGCATACATTCTGGAGGTAAGTTCACCAGGACTTGGCCGTCAGTTAAAGAAAGACAGAGATTATAAGAGAAGTCTTGGAGAAGAGATTGAATTTAAACTCTACAAAGCGAGAGACAAACAGAAAGAATTCACAGGCTTTTTAAAAGACTTTGATGAAAATACTTTTACCATTACTATTGACGAAGAAGATGTAGTTTTTGAAAGAAAAGAAGTAGCCATGATGCGTCTGGCTGTACATTTTTAACTTAGAACTTAGGAGGATAAAAAATGAGTGAACTGATCGACGCTTTAAATCAGCTTGAAAAAGAAAAAGATATTGATAAAGAAGTCATTATGGAAGCAATCGAGGCATCTTTAGTAGGAGCATGCAAAAGAGATTTCGGTAAAGCAGACAATGTAAAAGTTAGTATGGACCGCGTAACAGGCGATATCACAGTATTAGCAGAAAAAACTGTAGTAGAGGAAGTGGAAGATCCAGCTCTTGAAATTTCCTTAGAGGATGCAAAGATGCGTGACATCCACTATGAAATTGGCGATATTGTAAACGTTGAGATCACACCAAAGAATTTTGGACGTATTGCAGCACAGCATGCAAGAAGCGTTATTGTACAGAAGATCAAAGAAGAAGAAAGAAAAGTACTCTTCAACCACTTCTACTGCAAAGAAAAAGACGTAGTAACTGGTGTTGTACAGCGTTACATTGATGAAAACATTAGCGTAAGTTTAGATGAAAAGACAGATGCTGTTCTCACAAAGAACGAACAGGTTCCAGGAGAAGTATTCCGTCCAACAGAGAGAATCAAATTATACATTATCGAGGTAAAAGATACCAACAAAGGACCTAAGATCATCGTATCCAGAACACATCCTGAACTTGTAAAACGTCTCTTCGAAAAAGAAGTATTCGAAGTACAGGACGGTACTGTTGAGATTAAGAGCATTGCTCGTGAAGCAGGATCCAGAACAAAGATCGCTGTATGGTCCAACAACCCAGATGTAGATCCAGTTGGTGCCTGTGTAGGTTTAAACGGTGCTCGTGTTAATGCCATCGTTAACGACTTAAAGGGTGAAAAAATTGACATCATCACATGGAGCGAAGATCCAGCCATCTTAATCGAGAATGCTTTAAGCCCATCCAAAGTAGTATCTGTAGATGTGGATGAGGAAGAAAAGAGCGCTCGCGTAGTAGTTCCAGATTATCAGCTTTCTCTTGCAATCGGCAAGGAAGGTCAGAATGCCCGTCTTGCTGCTCGTCTGACAGGCTATAAAATCGATATTAAGAGCGAAACACAGGCAAGAGAAGCCATGGAAGCTGCAGTGGAAGAATTTGATGGCAGCTTTGAAGAGGAAGAAGGAATCGAATAATGAAGAAAATTCCGTTAAGACAGTGTGTGGGATGTCGTGAGATGATCTCCAAGAAGGAGTTGATTCGTGTCATCCGTACACCGGAGGATAACGTTGTTTTAGATTTCACCGGCAAACAGAACGGAAGAGGCGCATACCTTTGCAAATCCTTGGAGTGTTTTCAAAAAGCACGCAAGACCAAAGGGTTTGAGCGTTCCTTAAAGATTGCCATTCCAGAAGAAGTATACGATAACCTGGAAAAGGAGATGAATCACCTTGACGCCAGATAAAAATATTTATTCCATGCTTGGGCTTGCCACAAAAGCGGGTAAAACTGCCAGTGGAGAGTTTATGACAGAAAAATCCGTAAAATCCGGCACAGCCTGGCTTGTTATTGTGTCAGAGGAAGCCTCTGACAATACAAAAAAGATGTTCACAAATATGTGTCATTTTTATCAGGTTCCCCTTCACATTTTTGGAACCAAAGAAGAACTTGGAAATTCCATGGGAAAAGAGATGCGAGCATCCCTTGCCGTAACTGACGAAGGATTTGCCAAGTCCATTCAGAAGAAACTAGTTAATATCAGCAATATGGAGGTTTAATGAATGGGAAAAAAGAGAGTTCATGAAATTGCAAAAGAATTAAATAAAGATAGTAAAGAAATTTTAAATACATTAAAACAAAACGGTGTGGAAGTAAAAAGCCACATGAGCACCATCACAGATGAGCAGGAAGCAATGGTAAGAAAAGCATTCGCACCAAAAGCGGAAAAGAAACCAGAAGCACCAAAGGCAGAAAGCAAACCACAGGCACCTGCTAAGCCAGAAAACCGCGATAATCGTGGTAATAGAGACGGACAAAACCGTTTCGACGGCAACAGAAACAACGGAAACCGTGACAACCGTGGTAACAGAG
>CAYLUV010000113.1:0-6874 GCA_964386955.1 uncultured Lachnospiraceae bacterium | reverse complement strand
GCTTTACTTCCAACTGACAGGCTCCCGGCGTAATATGTATATTTCCCACCATTCCCTCACGGCACTCTGGGCAAGCCACCTCCGTTGAAAATGGAACCTCCCACTCCACATACTGTACCGGCACATGTTCTTCCTCCCCCAGATATAGAAAGAAGACTATCATTTCCCCACGAAGCTGGATTTTTTCCTCCATGAGACGAATTTCTGGATTTCGCAGACCTACTTCCTCCCAGATCAGTTCCCGCACATTGGGTTTGCTTGCCTGCAGCACCAATTCCCCCTTAATGCGGGTGGTATCCCTTTTATGAAAGGCCATCTGGGTCAGCGAAATTTCTTGAAACTTTTGCTCCATCTCCTTTTCTACTGCCCCCACAGCTCCTTCCACCCGCTTTGTCTCCTGTATCACTGCATGGAAGGTGATAATGCCCCGAATTCCCAGCTTTCTGGAATGAATCATCACCACATTGAGATCATCCAGTTCCGCTGTCACCTTCACGGAATCCGCTGCAGTAATGCCCTCCGCATTTATATACTCCTCCAGCTCAAAGGAATGGGAAAGGGCACTTACAATTGGTCCCGCCTCCGCAGTCAGATAAAGTCCCTGGTATTCCAAAGTTCCCTTCACCCGAATCTTATCCTTTAGGATTTCAATCTCATTTAGTCGGATTTCTCCTCTGTTTTTTATCAATTTTTCCATATCTGGTCTGCTGTCTGGCACATTCATATCTTTATCTATGGTTATTTGTACATGTTTTACTCCTTTTACAATGCTAGTCTGTATCTCCTTTTTCAAAAGTTCCATACCTGCTCCTCCCACTCCTTTTACACTGACAAAAAAGTACCTCCTTTTATATATGCTTTCTCCGCAGAAAATATGCAAAAGAAGATATTCTTTTCCTTTCTGGCACAGCGAAGAACTACATAGGGAAATACCGACGGTTCCCCCACGCTCCAATTTTCACTATGAGAAAGGCTCACCAAGGTTGTATTCACGTAAATTCCCTGTTCCGTCTCATACATTTCCTTCACCGCTGCCACATATTCTCCCTGAGGCTGTTCCCCATATCCGATGGCAAAATATAGATGGGCAGAATCCTCATAGGTAAAACGAAAGGGAGCTTTTTTCTTTTTCTGAATTAACTCTGTCACCCGATCTGGAAGTTCTGTCTCCTTACACACCGCAAAGGATACCGGTATTTTTTCTTCCCCATTTCCTTTCTTTTCTCCACACCCCGTCATAAAAATTACACATGCCAACAGCAGCCACAGCAGCCTTTTCCTTCTACCAGCCAATGCCTTCCTCTGCCCTCCATCTTCGCAAAAATTCTAATCTTCTTTCATTCTGCCCCACCGTCTTTTTCAATTTATCCAAGGTTTTCGGCGGCATCCAGCATTTTTTTCCATTGTAATATTGATTGGAAATCTTCCAAAATTTCTCCGGAAATGCAAAAAATCCATATAATATCTCATGATCTTCCTTTTCTAATGGCAAAATTTTTCCATAAGCCTCCAGCGCTCCGTCAAAGATTTTCTTTTGATACTGATTTTTCTCCAACGCCTTTCTTACTATATTGTAAAGGTCCATCAGCTGTTGATTATAGTGGAACTTTCCCAGATTCAAAGTATACACTTCCTCCTCCGTCAACAATACATTATGCTGATGATACGCCCCATGACAAATACCAAATCCCCTCTGATAGAAAGAACCCGGCTTATCTTCCAGCCAGCAAAGTACCTCCAACGCCTCCTGATAAAACTGTTCATAGCAAGAAGTAAAGGTAAGCTCAAACTCCATTTTTCGCCCACTCTTTTTTATGTAATTTCGAATCCGCTTTAATTCCAACGCCTTTGCCCTTTGCATCTGTAAAAGGGACGGGGTATTTCTGTTTTTCACTTGAAAATCATCCAGGCTCCGCAGAGCCTTATGTAGCAGTGCCAGATTTTCACAAGCCCGCCGCAACTCTTTTTCCTCCTTTAGGTTACATTCCTTCCCCTCATAGGCCTTTTTTACAATAAAAGGCGAGCGATACTTGTCGTATACGATAAATCCATCCTCCCGATTAGGCAACACCACATCCAAGTTAGCAAAGCCCTGTTCCAGCAATTTTTTTTGCAGTTCACACTCCCACGCCAGCCGAACCGGCGACCCATTATAGGATGTCAGCATATAAAGTCCCCGATCTGTCACCAAATGGAGACACCCTCTGCTTCGGTAACTGCTCTCCACCACCATATCGTATTGTTCCATTATTTCTTTTTGCTTTTCATTCAAAGAAATCCCTCCCCTTTTTAACATTGCTCCATTTTTAATCATATGTAAGAAAAAAAGAGATATGAATATTTTTGTTTTTCCAAATTTTACCCCTCTTTTTCTCAGTTAATCCGCCAAAAATTCTTATTATCCCAATATTTTTGTCGCCCACTTTGGCGGTTGTTAGATTTCCTATATAATGAATCCATGCCTGAAAACAATCGGGCCAAAAGGAGAGGAACAATGAACGATTATGAAATCGGCGATCTATATGATGAGCTTCACGAATATTTGTTTATCATAATCCAGAACCGTCTTTACGATGGATGCCCACATGATGATATCTATGATTGTCTAAATGAAGTTTTCATCATCGCCCTCCGCAAGAAACAAGATCCCAAGTTTCGAGCGAATCCTAAAAACTGGCTGGTTGCTACCACAAAAAACGTGGTCGATAACTTCAATCGAAAGAACGTAAACCGTCTTCGCTTCCACCAACCGAATGTGGAGGTAGACGAGCTGCCGGATTCGGAAGACATCTTAGAAGACCTTGCGTTGAAAATAGCCTTGGAAGATGATATTTTATACAAAATCAAACAGGAACTATCCTTGGAAGAACGTGTTTTATTTACGATGCGGTTTGAGGAGGGAAAAACTACCAAAGAAATCGCCAAAGAACTGGGTATGAGGCACGGCACTATCAGCACCCGCGTTAATCGATTAAAAAAGCACTTTGAACTGTTAGTCACAAAATATGTTGGGGAAGAACAATAAAAAAACATAGGAAAACTCCCTGCCAAATATTTATTTTGGTATGGGAGTTTTTTGTATCCTCTTGTACTTTTAAAAAAACATCTGCATAAAACATTGACAAAATATACACAATATATTATTCTTTGTTCTTGTATGAGGTAAGTTAGATAAAACTAACCATATTTGGTATCAAGCAAATAGACTTTTTTAAAAATCAAGGAGGACTTTTTTATGACTCAAGCATGGAGAAACTTCCAGGGCGGAGCCTGGGAAAAAGAAATTAATGTACGCGACTTTATTCAGAAAAACTACCATCCATATGATGGAAATGATTCCTTTTTGGAAGGTCCTACAGAAGATACAACAAGCCTTTGGGAGCAGGTTTTAGAGCTCTCTAAACAGGAAAGAGAAGCCGGCGGCGTTCTTGATATGGACACAAAAGTGATCTCCACTATCATTTCTCATGGTCCTGGCTACTTAAATAAAGACAAAGAAAAAATCGTTGGTTTCCAGACTGACAAACCTTTCAAACGTTCCTTACAGCCTTATGGCGGTATCCGTATGGCAATGAAAGCCTGCGAAGACAACGGTTATAAGGTAGATTCAGAGGTTGTAGAATTCTTCACAACCCATAGAAAAACACACAATGCCGGCGTTTTTGATGCTTACACACCAGAAATGAGAGCTTGCCGTTCTTCCCACATCATCACTGGTCTTCCTGACGCTTACGGCCGCGGTCGTATCATCGGTGACTACAGAAGAGCTGCCCTTTACGGCGTAGATCGTCTGATTGAAGCAAAAAAAGAAGAACTTGCTACTACTCGTGTTATTATGTATTCTGACGTAATTCGTGAAAGAGAAGAACTCTCCGAACAGATTCGCGCTTTAGAAATGTTAAAGAAATTAGCAGAAATCTACGGCTGCGACATCAGCAAACCAGCAACTAACGTGTTAGAAGCAACACAGGCTGTATACTTTGCTTACCTTGCTGCTGTAAAAGAACAAAACGGCGCTGCTATGAGTTTAGGACGTACTTCTACTTTCCTTGATATTTACGCAGAACGTGATTTAGCAGAAGGCACATTTACAGAAAAAGAAATTCAGGAAATTATCGACCAGTTTATTATGAAACTTCGTCTTGTTAAATTTGCAAGAACACCGGAATACAACAACCTTTTCGCTGGCGACCCAACATGGGTAACAGAAGCTATCGCAGGTGTTGGTGTGGACGGAAGACACATGGTTACAAAGATGTCCTACCGTTACTTAAACACATTAAACAACATCGGTGCTGCTCCAGAACCAAACCTTACTGTTCTCTGGTCCGTACAGCTTCCAGAAAACTTCAAGAAATTCTGTGCAGAGACATCCATCAAACACTCTGCCATTCAGTATGAAAACGATGACCTTATGCGTGTAGAACGTGGGGATGACTACGGTATCGCTTGCTGTGTATCTTCCATGAGAATCGGTAAAGAAATGCAGCTCTTCGGTGCCCGTGCAAACCTTGCAAAATGTCTCCTTTACGCTATCAATGGCGGTGTAGATGAAATGTCCGGCAAACAGGTTGGACCAAAATATCGCCCAATCACCAGCGAATATTTAAGCTATGATGAAGTATGGGATGCATACAAAGACATGATGAAATGGTTAGCAGGTGTTTATGTAAATGCCTTAAACATCATTCACTACATGCATGACAAATACAGCTACGAAAAATTACAGATGGCGCTTCATGATAAGAAAGTAAAACGTTGGTTTGCAACTGGTATTGCAGGATTTTCTGTTGTAGCTGACTCCTTATCTGCCATCAAATATGCGAAAGTAAAACCAATCCGCAACGAACAGGGTATCACTGTTGACTTTGAAATCGAAGGCGACTTCCCTAAATACGGAAACGACGATGACCGTGTAGATGACATCGCAAAAGAAGTTCTTCACACATTCATCGGCTATGTAAAAGGAAACCACACATACCGCGGTGGTGTACAGACAACATCTATCTTAACCATCACTTCCAATGTAACTTACGGTAAAAACACTGGTGCTACTCCAGACGGAAGAAAAGCTGGTGTTCCTTTTGCTCCAGGTGCAAACCCAATGCACGGCCGTGATGAAAACGGTGCCATCGCATCCTTAGCATCCGTTGCAAAAATTCCATTTGAAGATTCTCAGGACGGTATCTCTAACACATTTACTATCGTTCCAGATTCTCTTGGAAAAACAGAGGAAGCTGCACAGGAAAACCTGGTATCCCTCTTAGACGGTTATGTATTAAAAGGTGGACATCACCTCAACGTAAACGTATTAAACCGTGAAACATTATTAGATGCACAGAAACATCCAGAGCTTTACCCACAGCTTACCATCCGTGTATCCGGTTACGCTGTAAACTTTATCAAGCTTTCCAAACAGCATCAGGATGAAGTAATCGCCCGTACTTTCCACGAAAGAATCTAATATGGGACTGATTCACTCACTGGAAACCTTCGGCACTGTGGACGGCCCAGGCGTTCGCTTTGTGGTCTTCTTCCAAGGCTGTCCTATGAGATGCCTCTACTGTCACAATCCTGACAGTTGGCATCTCAAAGACGGTCAGGAGATGAGTGCCGATGAAATCATTGCCCGTTTCGAGCGAAACAGAAGTTTTTACCGCACCGGCGGTATCACTGCCACCGGCGGCGAGCCAATGGTACAGATGGATTTTTTGATTGAATTATTCGAAAAAGCCAAAGCAAAAGGCATTCACACCTGTCTGGACACCTCTGGAATCCTTTTTCCTGCGGATCCTGACAGCGAAGTATACGAAAAGATAGAACGACTGATGAAGGTAACTGATCTTGTGATGCTTGATATCAAGCACATCAACGATACGAAGCACCACTCCTTAACGGGACAGTCCAACCGTCTAATCCTTGCCTTTGCCCGCTACCTCAATGCCATCGAAAAACCAGTCTGGATTCGCCATGTGGTAGTTCCCGGTATTACCTACCAGAAAGAGCATTTGATCAAACTGGGCGAGTTTTTAAAAACTCTTTCAAATATAGAAAAAATAGAAGTGCTCCCTTACCACACCATGGGAAAAGCCAAATATGAAAATCTTGGCTATGATTATCCCCTTGCCGACACGCCGCAGCTTACCAAAGAGCAGGCAAAGGAGGCAAAGGAAATCATCTTAAAAGCCATGGAATCCTAATAAAATAAGCCATTTTCTTAATTTATGACTTGCACATTGGGCAAAATTCTGCTACAATTGCAAGCCGTACGGACAGTTCGTAACCATCCTGTCCATAAACAAAACTAGGGATCACAAATGAATTATGTCATTTTTTAGGCACCCCTAGGGGTGCCTTTTTTATTATTTTAGAAAGGACGGTAGCACTATGCCTAACGAATTGATTCTTATTTTTAGCCTGCTTCTCACCTACAGTGCAGTGCTGGTTTTTTACAAGATTTTTGGTGTCACCGGTCTCCACGTTTGGACCGCTATTGCCACCATCACCGCCAACATTGAAGTACTGATTCTAGTCAATGCCTTTGGCATGGAACAGACTCTGGGCAATATTTTATTTGCCTCCAACTTCCTGGTAACGGATATTTTAAGTGAATTATGCGGAAAAAAAGAGGCAGACAAAGCCGTAAACATCGGCATTGCTACCTCCATTGTATTTATCTTTATCTCTCAGTCCTGGTTTTTGTATACCCCGGCTTCCACAGACTGGGCATCCGAAAGTATCCGCACCATCTTCGCCAATACGCCAAGACTTATGCTGGCAAGTTTTCTTGTCTATGCCATCTGTCAAAAAATAGATGTATGGCTGTATCACCGCTGGTGGTCCTTTACCACAAAGAAATTCGGCAATTCCGAGG
>CAYLUV010000112.1:0-6892 GCA_964386955.1 uncultured Lachnospiraceae bacterium | reverse complement strand
CCTAATTATTTCTCATCTATCTTATCAATTTCCATATTCTGTGGCAAGACTAAATTCAAAATAATTGAAGCAACAAACACTACTGCCACTACATTGGCAGAAAAAACAGACTGTATCATCTCTGGAAAAATGTGCCACAGACCAATCTCACTGGCAGTGGTAAAGCCAATTCCTACAGAGAGGGAAAGGGCTGCAATGGTGATATTTCTCTGGGTAAAGCCAGCTTTTGCCACCATCTGCATACCGGAAGTCAAAATAGTACCAAACATCATAATAGTACATCCACCCAGAACAGACTCTGGAAGGGATGCAAAGAAGTTACCTACTGGAGGCAATAAGCCTGCTATGATCATACACACAGCACCTGTCATAATAGTAAAGCGATTTACTACCTTTGTCATAGCAACCAATCCCACATTCTGGGAGAAGGAAGTCACTGGAGGACATCCAAAAATAGAAGAAATGGCTGACGCATATCCGTCACAGGCAAGGGATCCAGAAATTTGCTCATCAGTAATATCATGATTTAAGTTAGAAACCATAGCAGTGGTATCTCCAATGGTCTCCGCCGCTGATACAAGATAAATAATGCAAACAGAAAGGATTGCCCCGATATTAAACTCTGGCTTATAAGGCATCAAATGTGGCAGAGCAATCAGACCATCTGCAAAAATAACGGACAAATCTACTTTTCCCATAAAAATAGCTACCACATAGCCTACAAAAAGACCAAACAAAACAGAAAGCTGTTTTAAATACCCCTTCATCAAACAATTCCATGTCAAACAAGCAATCAATGTAATGGTACCCAACAATAAGTTTTCCAGAGAACCAAAGTCCTCCACATAACCGCCGCCAAAGGATCTGGCACCTACTGTAAACAAGGAAAATCCGATGGCTGTTACAACGGATGCTGCCACGATTGGAGAAATAATCTTACGCCAATATTTTGCCAACAGACCTAACGTTCCTTCAAAAACACCACCCACCAAAACGGCACCGATTACCGTAGGATAACCGTAATTCGCTGCAATAGTACTGAGCACTGTCACAAAGGTAAAACTTACTCCCATAACAATAGGCAATTTGGAGCCTACCTTCCACACTGGATATAACTGAATCAAAGTTGCAATTCCCGCCACAAACATGGCATTCTGAAGCAAAATGGCAATCTCACTCTGAGAGAGTCCACCTGCTGCCGCTATCATAGTGATCGGTGTTAAATTAGCCACAAACATCGCCAAAATGTGCTGCAATCCAAAAGGAATTGCCTTGGCAACAGGCACTCGTCCATCTAACTGATAGATGTTATTTACACTGCTTGTTTTGTCATTCATACATTCTCTTCCTTTTCTTCTTTTGTATCACACAAATAAGTATGACCTATTTTTACATCCTCCCCATTATACGGTATGGAATTTAATCTTTCAAGCAGAGAAATAGATATTTTTACAAGGCATAATATATTCCTGTTCCGATTCCAATAGGAAGATCAAAGAGAAGCCATAAGATCAGCATCAAAATCCAACCTGCCAAAAACACCATCGAATAAGGAATCATCGTGGCCGTGATGGTTCCTATTCCCGCCTTTTTGTCATATTTTTGTACAAAAGTTAAAATCACTGCAAAATAAGTCATCATAGGTGTAATGATGTTGGTTGCAGAATCCCCGATTCGGTATGCCAGCTGACAAAGCTCCGGACTGTAGCCAAGAAGCATAAACATCGGCACAAAAACTGGCGCTAAAATATTCCATTTTGCAGAGGCAGAACCCATAAAAAGATTCATAAATGCCGAAAAAAGTACAAAAATAATCAGCAATGGAAGCAATCCAATCTGTGCCTCCTTAAAAAAGCTGGCTCCCTTCAATGCAACAATAGTGCCAAGTTTGGTGTAATTAAAATAGTTAATAAACTGTGCCGAGATAAAAGCCAATGCCAAAAAAGATCCCATGGAACTCATGGCCTTTGACATGGCACTACATACCCCATGTTCTTTGTTAAATGCACCCACACATTTTCCATATACCGCTCCAGGGATAAAGAAAAATAGGGAAATCAACACAATAATTCCATTTACGAAAGGGGAAGTGGGATTTCCAAACAGTGTACCATTTTCATTCCGCAGAAATGAATTTTCTGGTACAGCCGCTGCCACCACAAGAAGTAAAAAAAATAGAGTTGCACCGCCAGCTCGGTATAGACCCTTTTTCTCCAGAGGAGTAATCACCTGCAGCATATCTTCCTCTTCCATCTCCTCCCCGTGAAATTTTTCCAGACGAGGCTCCACAATCTTATCCGTAACAAAGGTTCCAAGAACCATAATCAAAAAGGTAGAGGCAAAGAGAAAATAATAATTTCCCATCACTGCCACCTCATAATTAGGATCAATAATGGAAGAAGCTGTCTGAGAGATTCCCGCCAGCATGGGGTCCAAGGAACCGATCAACAAATTGGCTGAAAATCCTCCAGACACTCCCGCAAAAGCCGCTGCCAATCCCGCCATAGGATGTCTGCCGTAGGCTTTAAAAAGAATAGCTCCCAGGGGAATTAAAATCACGTATCCCGCGTCCGTGGCAACATTTGATATGACGCCCAAAAACACCACCGCCGGGGTAATGAGCTTGGCTGGCGTCACCTTCACTGCCCCCTTTAACAGGGTATGGATTAGACCGGATTGTTCTGCCACACCAACTCCCAGCATAGCAACTAAGGTCATACCGAGGGGCGCATAGGTAGTAAAATTGTGCACTGCATTGGTAAGCATATAGGTAAGTCCCTCCTTATTCAGAAGACTTACCGCCTCCACTGTGGTCTCCGTTAAAGCTCCATCTACCACCAATTCTCCCGTACCTTTTATCCCAAACTTCTGACAAATGGCCGATAAAAGCACAATACCAACCGCCAAGGCGGCAAACAGCGCAATGGGATGAGGCAGACAATTTCCCACCCGTTCAATGCCATTTAACCAGCGGTTATATAGACTTGTTTTCTTTTGATTGTTTATTCTTTTCATATAGAATGCTCCTTCTTCTTTTCCATGCAAAACGCCGCACTCTATAACTATAAAGTGCGGCAATGGTTTTTTCTATATGAAATTGTTTCCATTTTTGGTCTTTCTATGCTTTCCGAATGTTTATGAAAAATTATTTTAACTGCAATCCATCTCCAAAGGCCTTGCCCACAACGTCTCCCATGGCTACATAGGTATTGTTGCATGGATCAAAGGCAATGGGTTTCAGTTTTTTCGGATCAATTTTTCCATCGGTAAGAACTGATTCATCTGCACATACATTTACAATTTCTCCCACAAGAATCCCATCCACAAAACTCTTCACTCTGCATTCCAGCGCCATAGGAAGTTCATCGATCAAAGGCGCATTCACTTTACTGCTCTTTGTGGCATGAAAGCCAGCCTTCTCAAATTTGTTAGAAACTTTGCTTCCGGATTCCACTCCCACATAGTCACATGGAATTACGGTATCTTCCGTAGCCATACTCACTGTAAATGCACCCGTTTTTCTCAAGTTCTCTGTCGTTTTATGTTCAGCTAGGCTGATGGTAATTTCCTCATAATCTGTGGTAATCCCCCAAGCTGCATTCATGGCATTGGGCACTCCATTTTCATCATATGTACCAATGATCAACACAGGCATAGGAAACATCATCGGTTTTGCTCCAAAATCTACTCTACTCATCGTAATTACCTCCCTCATTCTGTTTGTATTGATATTACTCTCTTATTGTAACAGGCGATAGTTACTACCGGTCAAGAGATTTCTTATGAATTTTTTCTAAAATGTAAATTCATATTTCCTCAACCAAAATCCTGATTTGACAGATTTTTTCTCCAGTGCTAAAATAACTGTTTAAAACAAAACAGTTTTTCATCAAATAGGGAGGATTCATATGAGTGTAAAAATTATTGCCGATAGTACTTGTGATCTATCTGACGAACTATTGCAGAAGTACGATATTACGATGCTTCCTTTGCATATTGTGCTTGGTGATGCAGAATACAAAGATATGGTTGAAATTAAACCAGATGAAATTTATCAATGGTCAAACGAACACAACGAAGCACCAAAAACCTCTGCAGCAGCGATTTCAGATACAATCGAACTGTTCCAAACTTATGGAGAGACTTACGATGAAATCGTGTGTTTTTCTATCTCCGGACAAATGTCCACCACTGCAAATGTCATGAGAATGGCAGCAGAAGAACTGAGCATGGAAGATCGTGTTTTTGTCATTGATTCCAATAATCTTTCCACTGGCATTGGACAGTTAGTTATAGAAGCTGCTATAAAAGCGAAAAATGGTATGGGTGGCAAAGAAATCGCAGAATTTATGGAGCAATTAAAACCCCGCATCAGAGCGAGCTTTGTTGTAGATACACTGACATTTCTTCACCGCGGCGGACGCTGCAGCGGTGTGGCAGCACTGGCGGGAAGCGCATTAAAACTTCATCCGAAAATTGTTGTGGAACAAGGTGCTATGAAGCCATCTAAAAAATATCGTGGAAAATTATCTTCTGTTATTTTAAACTATGTAAAAGATTTAGAACCAATGTTGAAAAATGCTGAAACAGACCGAGTATTTATTACCCACTCCGGATGTGACGATACATTGATCCAAAATATTTTCCAAGAAATGAAGCACCTTCAGATTTTTGATGAAATCCTTATCACCAGAGCCGGTGGTGTCATTTCAAGCCACTGTGGTCCTGGAACACTTGGTATCATTTTCATCGAAAAAGAAACCGCATAAAAAACAACAAAAAAGGCAGATAACCACTATTTTTGTATTATCTGCCTTTTTGTCATTCTTAAATTTATTTCTTATACTTCTTTAGAGCTCCTTTATATAAAACAAATCCATCGTACTGTGAACCACTGCCTCCGGCCGTTCTATTTTCTGATACCCATTTCTTTCATATAGGCGAACCGCTTCTTGGAGATTGGAATGGGTTTCCAAATACAATCGCTCTAGTCCTTTGCCTTTTGCATAGGTTTCGATTTTTTCTAACAATTTTTGTCCAAGACCTTGCCGCTTCCATTTTTCCGAAACATACAGTTTTTGTATTTCTCCACAACGAGTAAATTCTGCAAACAAGTCCATTCCAATTCCACCCGCCACTTCTCCTGCTTCTGTTTCCACAATAAAATAGGCTCCTTCCTGAGACTTCTTTCCATAATACTGGCTCAAATAATCCAGTTCCGGATCATAGTAAGCGGTTCCTGGAATGTCTAAATGATATTTTTCTAAATTTTCTCGGATAATTCTTGCAATTGCACTGTCATCCTTTTTTTCTATATGTCGTATTTCCATGAGTTTCTTGCCTCGATAAGGTTTTACCGTTCCTTTTCCGTTTCCACCATTTCTCCTATTTTTTTCAAGGTGTCTTTGCGAATTTCCTCTCTTAATCCTTTAAGATATTCAGAAAATTCCACTTTATCATCTGCATAGGTTTTATTTAACTCGTATTCTTTAGGAATCCATGTTGACAAATCAGAAATATTATGTTGAACCAAGGCTTCTGTTTTTTCATTCGCTTTCGTCTTATCAAATGTAGGAATATCTCCTGTAAAACATTCTCCCAAATCATGAATGATGCACATTTGAATCACTTTATTTATGTCCGCTTCTGGAAATTCATCCTTCATAAAATAAGCCATCAATGTCATCATCCAGCTATGCTCAACAACACTTTCATGCCTGCCATTTTTTGTATAACAATGTCTGGTTGTATCTTTTAATCTTTCTGCAACATTTATTGCATTTAACAAATCCCTTGCTTCCATATTGATTTTCCTTTATTCATTATTATTTGTTCTGAATTATAATATTTTACTTAATTGTTCAATCCGGTATTGAAACCGTCATGCCTACATGGGTGTTCCCACTTCAATCAAATTGCCATCCAAGTCATAAAAACGAATCACTTTTTGTCCCCAACTATGTGTCGTAAGTTTCGTAACATATTGAATGAAAGGATAAGATTGTTCCAATTTTTCTGCAAATGCTTCTATATTTTTTTCTTCAAAATATAATTCACAAGAATTGCTTTTCGGAATAATATCATTTCCTAAAAACTCTTTCCAAATTTGCTCCTCTTGGAGTACAAGTCCTTCTGTTAAAATCATGTTGCCGTCGTTGTCAAGTACCACATCAAGCCCAAACAGGTCACTGTAAAATTGTTTTGATTTTTCAATATCTTTCACAACAATTAAGATATTTTTCAGTTTCATTATATCACCCTTTCAAATAATTTCCAATTATTTCAATAATGCATTATAGAACGTATCTGCTCCCAATTGTTGAAGGCCTGATACTTGTCCATCCCCCAATTTCATAATGATTAGTGTTCCATCCATTTTTCTTGCTATGTCTATTGTAGCAAAATTACTTTTTATCCTAGAAACAATAGATTCAACCCAGCACCACTTTATATCACCTCTATAAATACCTAATCGCTGACCACAAAAATACTCAACCGACCTGTGGTTTCATTCTCTCTACCGTTAGTTTAGTTGATTTTTCATATCGTAGCATATAAAAATGATAGGAACAACATTTTTTAAACGCATAATAGCCATGTATCGTAAATTGATACACAGCTATTATATAGTTCTTATTCTGCTTCCCTCCAACTTTTCTGTACTAATCTTATTCCTAGTTCAAATGCTTTTTTACAATCAACAGGATTTTTTTCTCTCCTCCATTGAACGATTAGACTTTTTCAATGAAAAATCAATATTCTGATAAACGGTTCTCGAACACATCAGATTAAATTGCTAGAAAATCATTCCGATTTTCTTTCTGCCGCCTCACAAAACAACCAATTATCGAAACTCTGATACAGTTTTTCTACCATCTCAGGTCGATCACGA
>CAYLUV010000111.1:0-6909 GCA_964386955.1 uncultured Lachnospiraceae bacterium | reverse complement strand
ATATGGCGGAATAGCTCAGTTGGCTAGAGCACACGGTTCATACCCGTGGTGTCGTTGGTTCAAATCCAATTTCCGCTACTGAAGCTCAGAGTTTTTCTCTGGGCTTTTTGTTTTATCTAGAAGAAAGAACAGGAGGTACGAGAGTATGCGAATTGGAATGGGGTATGATGTGCACCGCTTAGTAGACGGCAGAGATTTGATTATTGGAGGCGTGAAGATTCCACATACCATGGGATTGGATGGACATTCCGATGCAGATGTGTTGGTGCATGCCATTATGGATGCTCTGTTAGGTGCCGCAGCACTGGGGGATATTGGAACACATTTTCCGGATACAGATCCTGCTTACAAAGGAGCAGACAGCTTGCAGTTGTTGGAGCATGTGGGAGCACTTTTAGATCAGAATCATTATGTGATTGAAAATATTGATTCTACCATTATTGCCCAGAAACCAAAGATGGCCCCACATATTATGACTATGCGGGAAAATATCGCAAAACGTCTTCATATTTCTGTTCAGCAGGTGAATGTGAAGGCGACGACAGAAGAAAAGCTAGGATTTACCGGAGAGGAAAAAGGAATTAGTTCTCAGGCAATCTGCCTGTTGACACAGCCGATGAACTATGTGGAGTACATGGATGATGGTTGTGAAAGTTGTAGGGGATGCTGTAAATAATTGTTGTGTATTTTTCATAAAAAAATACAATTTCATATGGACAAACTGGTAAAAAGTGATGTAAAATAAGTTTGACTATTTGTTGTCAGACTTATTTTTTTGTTGATTTCCACTAAAGTACTAGGAAGGAGGTACGTGGAATCATAAAAAAGACGGACTCTGTCAGCAGGGAAAGAAGAAAAAGGAGGCGAACACAATGAATATAGGCATTATTGCACATACGGCAAAGAAGGATTTGATTCAGGACTTTTGTATTGCCTATAAGAAGATTTTTGAACGACACCGCATTATAGCACCGGGGAATACTGCCCGATGGATTGAGGAAGTGACGAAATTGCCTGTAGTCAAATTGCTTCCGGGAGACCTTGGGGGACAGCAGCAGATGATCGCACAGATAGAGGGACAGGAACTGGATGCAGTGATATTCTTTTACAATCCATATTTGAATGATGGATCCGATGTGAATGTGGATGAGGTGACAAGACTCTGTGACCTTTACAACATTCCGATTGCAACCAATATAGGAACGGCGGAGGTTCTTGTATTGAATATGTTTTAGTCTATTTCTTGACTTTGAAGTTTGATGTTGTTATACTATATTAACGCGTTGAACAGTTACAAGGTGGAATTAGTTCAAGAGAATGAAAAGGAAAGCAAGCTGTCGCGAATGTGCGGCAGCTTTTTCTATAAGATGAGAAAGTTGACGGCAAGAGGGTGAAATGTTTTGCGGCATATCTTTCCCATCTCCATATTAATACATGAGGAAGGTGACAAATAACATGAGAATAACAGGAAATAGTTTATTTGCTACTGCCATGAAAAAAGAAGGAGTAGACACAATCTTTGCTTATCCGGGAGGATATGTGTTGGATTTGCTGGATGAACTGCACGATCATCACGGGATTAATCTGGTTCTTCCGCGCCATGAGCAGGGATTGATTCATGCGGCAGATGGCTATGCCAGAGCAACAGGGAAAGTCGGTGTTTGTTTAGTAACCAGTGGACCGGGAGCTACCAATCTGGTTACAGGAATTGCCAATGCCAACTACGACAGCGTTCCTCTCGTGTGTTTTACCGGACAGGTGCCGGGACATCTGATCAGTAATGATGCATTTCAGGAAGTAGATATTGTAGGAATTACAAGAAACATTACAAAACACTCTATTATGGTGCGCAATCGAAAAGAGTTGGCGCGCATTATCAAGGAGGCATTTTATATTGCCCGTTCTGGAAAACCGGGACCAGTTGTGGTGGATTTGCCAGCGGATATTATGAAAGAATTGGGAGAGACATCCTATCCAACAGAAGTAAATATTCGTGGTTACAAGCCAAGTCAGGGTGTTCATATGGGGCAGATGAAGAAGGCTTTGGCGCTCTTAAAGGATGCCAAGAAACCGCTGTTTTTAATCGGTGGCGGTGTCAACATAGCAGGGGCACAAAAGGAGATGACGGCTCTTTGTGAGAAGGTAAATGTACCGGTGGTTACGACTATTATGGGAAAAGGTGCCATTGATACAAAGCATCCTCTCTTTATGGGACCAATTGGTATGCATGGCTGCTACGGCGGTAATAAAGCCATCAATGAATGTGATCTTTTGTTTACCATCGGATGTCGATTTAACGACCGTGTAACGGGAGATGTGAACAAGTTTGCACCAAATGCGAAGATTGTGCATATCGACATTGAGGCAGCGGCTATTTCTCGTAACATAAAAGTAGATATTCCGATTGTAGCGGATGCGAAGGAAGCGATAGAGAAGATTATTAAGCATACCGGTCCTATGGAGCATACCAGATGGATTGAGGAAATTCGTTCCTGGAACCAGCAGGTGCCATTAAAGGCGGAGATTAAGTATGGCGTAAATCCACAAAAAATTGTGGAGGCAGTCAATGAGACCTTCAAGGAAGATGATACGATTATCACCACTGATGTGGGACAGCATCAGATGTGGACCACACAGTACATCGAATTAAATGAAAAGCATCGTCTGATTACCTCTGGAGGACTGGGTACTATGGGATTTGGTTTGCCATCTGCAGTGGGAGCAGCCATTGGCTGTCCAGATAAGATGGTAGTTACCATTTCTGGGGACGGCGGTTTCCAGATGAATATGCAGGAGATTGCTACAGCGGTATGTCAGCGACTTCCAATTGTGATGTGTGTGCTCAACAACAATTATCTTGGCATGGTTCGTCAGATGCAGGAAAAATTCTTCAATAAGAGATACACTATCACCTGTCTTCGTTATCACAAAGAGTGCCAGGGGAAATGTGGTACACCGGGCTATGAATGTCCGCCTTACACACCGGATTTTGTGAAGATTGCAGAGGGATATGGCATTCCAGGTTATCGTGTACTGGAGGATGATGCTATTATGGAGACGATGGCTATGGCAAGACAGAAGGCGTTGGAGACCAGTGGACCGGTACTGGTAGAGTTTGGTGTTGGCCCTTATGAGATGGTCCTTCCTTGGATCAAAGGTGGCGCATCCTTTGATGATATTATTTTATAGGAGGGAAGAAAGATGATTAAAAAGAGATGGATTTCCATGTATGTGGAAAATAGAATCGGTGTTCTTGCAAGAATTGCCGGCATGATGGCGGGTAAATCCTACAATATTGACTCTATAACGACAGGAACCACGGAAGATCCTACGGTTTCCCGTATGACCATCGGTCTATCTTCCGATGAGCAGACCTTTGAACAGATTAAAAAACAGTTAAATCGCTGTGTGGAGATTATTAAGGTAATTGATATTACGGAAGCACCAACTCATATGAAGGAGCTTCTCTTTATCCATATTAAGGATTGTTCCGAGATGGAAAAGGCGGAAATTTTCCGTGTGGCACAGGTATTTGGAGCGAAGCCGATTGACTATGGCATTGACAGTGTTCTTCTGGAATCTGTCAATACGGAGAGCAGAAACAATGATATTATTGATTTGTTGAATAAAAAATTTAAAAATGTAGAGATTGTGCGAGGTGGTGTGGTTGCCATCGAATCAATCAGTATGAAAGATCGATAAAATAAAAAGAAGAGAGGACCGCAATTTATTGTGGTCCTTTTTTGTGCCATTTTAGAAAAACACAATGCTGATTTAAAACTGTTGACTTTTAAAGTTTAAAGCGTTATCATATGACTTAACAGCGATGGGAGAGAGGATTCTCGTATCGCAAATATTTTAAATGTATGGAGGAAGTAGGAGTGGAAGTTGTAACATTATTGAATGCACTGCCGGGAGCAGTGGCACAGGGTCTGATCTGGGGGATTATGGCGATCGGTGTTTATATTACATACCGTGTGCTGGATATTGCAGATTTGACAGTGGATGGCACCATGTGTTTGGGTGGTGCTGTATGTATCATGATGATGATGAGCGGACAGAATGTGTGGGTGTCCATGGGAGTTGCAACCTTGGCGGGAGCAGCGGCTGGATTGGTGACCGGTATTTTCCATACATTTATGGGAATTCCAGCGATTCTTTCTGGTATTTTAACTCAGTTGGCACTTTGGTCTGTGAACTTAAAAGTTATGGGAAAAGCCAATCAGGCAATCAATGTCAATAAATACAATCTGTTGGTATCCCTTCGTAATGTAAAAGCCACAGATATTTTAAAAAATCCCATTGCCATTGTCTTGATTATTACAGTTGTTTTAATCGCTGTGTTATATTGGTTCTTTGGTACAGAGATTGGATGTGCCATTCGTGCCACTGGATGTAACGAGGCTATGGCTCGTGCCCAGGGAATCAACACCAATTTTAATAAAGTAGTAGGTCTTATGATTTCTAATGCTATGGTAGCTCTTTCTAGTGCTCTTTTAGCACAGTATCAGGGCTTTGCGGATATTAACATGGGACGTGGAGCTATTGTAATCGGTCTTGCGGCGGTAATTATCGGTGAAGCAGTATTTGGAAAGATATTTAAGAACTTTGCCCTCAGCATGTTGGCAATCTCTATCGGTTCCGTTATTTACTATTTTGTACTGCAGATTGTAATCTGGCTTGGTGTAGATACGGATCTTCTTAAAATGTTCTCCGCAGTTGTGGTAGCCATTTTCCTGGCAATTCCATATTGGAAGGGAACTTATTTTAAGAAAGTAGTAAAGAGGGGAGAATAGAGATATGCTGGAAATTAAAAACGTATACAAAACTTTTAATGCAGGAACGGTAAACGAGAAAACAGCGTTAAATGGGATTTCTCTTACCTTAGAAGACGGTGATTTTGTCACAGTTATCGGTGGAAATGGTGCAGGAAAATCCACCATGTTAAATGCAGTGGCTGGTGTATGGCCGGTGGATGAAGGTCAGATTTTAATTGATGGGGAAGATGTGACAAAACTTCCGGAACATAAGCGTGCAAAATATCTGGGAAGAGTATTCCAAGATCCAATGACAGGAACAGCGGCTACCATGGGGATAGAGGAGAATCTTTCTTTGGCAAAAAGAAGAGGAAAGATGCGCACTTTAAGGACTCGTATTACAAAGAAAGAACGGGAAGAATACAAAGAATTACTGAAGATATTAGATCTTGGATTGGAAAATCGTATGACATCAAAGGTAGGATTACTTTCTGGTGGACAGAGACAGGCTCTTACCCTTTTGATGGCAACGCTGCAAAAGCCAAAACTTTTATTGTTAGATGAACATACTGCGGCCTTAGACCCTAAGACGGCAGCAAAAGTTCTAGCTACCACAGAAAAGATTGTAAATAAGGACAAACTAACAACCCTTATGATTACCCACAACATGAAGGATGCCATTACCCATGGTAATCGTCTGATTATGATGATGGATGGACGAATCATTTTGGATATTAAGGGAGAAGAGAAGAAAAAATTGACGGTGGAAGATCTTCTTCACAAGTTTGAGGTGGCAAGCGGCGAACAGTTTGCCAGTGATAAGGCTTTGCTGGGATAAATAGGAAAGAAAGGAAAGGGAACCTTGCGGGGTTCTCTTTTTGTTTTTCTGGTGCAACAGTGGCTTAAAAAACTTTTAAACTTTAAACACTAAAAGTGTTGACTTTTACAGTTTAAAGTATTATTATATCAACATGAGAAGGCAAGAAAGACTTGCAATTTAGAGTCAGGAGGAAAAAGAAATGAGAAAAATGAAGAAATTATTAGCCTTGGGGCTTACAGTAGCGATGACACTTTCCTTAGCTGCATGTGGCGGATCTTCCGATGAAGCGGGAACAACATCTGGCGGCGCAGATTCTGGTGATACATTTAAAGTAGGTATTTGTCAGTTAGTACAGCATGATGCGTTAGATGCAGCTACAGAAGGTTTCAAAGAGGCTTTGACAGAAGAATTTGGTGATTCTGTTGAGTTTATCGAACAGAACGCACAGGGCGATTCCAATACTTGTTCTACCATCATCAATGATTTTGTATCTGAGAACGTAGATATAATTCTTGCCAATGCAACTCCTGCATTGCAGGCAGCAGTAGCTGGTACTTCTGAGATTCCGATTCTTGGTACTTCTGTAACAGAATACGGCGTAGCCCTTGAAATCGACGATTTCGACGGCACAGTTGGTGGCAATGTATCTGGTACTTCTGACTTAGCTCCATTGGATGAGCAGGCAAAGATGTTAAGTGAATTATTCCCAAATGCGAAAAAGGTTGGTTTATTATACTGTTCCGCAGAAGCAAACTCTCAGTACCAGGTAGATGTAGTAAAAGCAGAGTTAGAAAAACTTGGTTACGCTTGTGAATACTACGCATTTGCAGACTCCAATGATTTAGCAACAATCGTGGAAAATGCATCTGATGCATCCGATGTACTTTATGTTCCTACTGATAACACAGTAGCATCCAATACACCGATTATCGACAATATTTGTCTTCCTAAGAAAGTTCCTGTAGTGACAGGAGAAGAAGGAATTTGTGAAGGATGTGGTGTTGCAACATTATCCATTAGCTACCATGATCTTGGTGTTGCAACTGGTAAGATGGCAGTGAAGGTACTTCAGGGAGAAGACATTTCCACAATGCCAGTAGAATATGCACCACAGTTCACTAAGAAATACGATGCAAACAGATGTGAGGAACTGGGAATTACCGTTTCTGACGACTATGTAGCCATCGGCGCTGAATAAGAAATACAGTTTATCTATAGCCTTCATACAAAAAACTAACGGGGAATCCGCTTGACGGGTTCTCCGTTAGTTTTTGTAAAAAAGGTTAAAATCAGTACTCCTACTTTTGATAAGGAGCAAAAAGTTATCTGATC
>CAYLUV010000110.1:0-6991 GCA_964386955.1 uncultured Lachnospiraceae bacterium | reverse complement strand
TTCTTCGGTCTTCCCGATCACTGACATCATAGTTCTCTTCTCCAGTAAGTGCCACCAGCATCCGCTGTTTTTCCTCCGCAGAACCGGAAATCCATACACCTTTTCCCGTTTTTGCCTCAAAAGTAAGATTATAATCGAAAAAACAGTCCTTTCCCCCATCCAATTCCCGCTGAATGGTTCTCTTGCTGACGCCAACCTTCTCCGCCAGCTCCTTCACTGCCATAATTCGATCTTCTTCCAACATAACAATAAGGATTCGTTTCATGCGTGGTGTCATATTCATGATAAAAATCCCTCCTTTTTCAGCTTTTCGATCAATTCCATCTGTTCTTCCCGATTTAGCAGACTCTCCATGGTTTCCATCGGGCAAAAAACGCCTTCCTGCTGCAGCATTTCCTTAAAATTTTTCTGGCACACAACAAGATCCAGATCTTCTGGCACCTGATCCGCCCCGTAGGCCTCCACCAAAGCACCTTCCAATCCCTGTTCCCGTAGCATGCGGCGAAAAAGTCCAGCTCCCATGGCACTGGAACCGACACCTGCATCGCAAACAAAACCAAGTTTCAATGGGCCTTCCTTTGGGATAAGCATTTCCCTTTCTTCTTCCTCCAAAGTGGCACGTTCCTTCTCCTGCATCTGCAAAATTACCAGAGAAATAAGAGCAGAAACTCCACCAGATACTGCCATCCCAAGCAATGCCAATGGTGCTTTGTGTCCCGTCATCAACAAAATGCTAATCACGCTTCCCGGAGAAATCGCCCCAACTGCCGTCACACGAAAAAGGGAAAATACCAAATTTCCCGCCACTCCCCCTAAAATGAGTGGCAATAACAGCCACAGATTGGCAAGTACCTCTGGAAAATACAATTCATGAATACCGCCGATTCCCTCCACAAAAAGATATGCGCCATACTCTTTTCTTCTCTTTCTACGACTCAGCCAAAGTGCTAACAAAAGCCCAAAGCCCGGTCCTGGATTGCTCTCCAACAAGTAGAAAATAGAGGAACCAACCGCCTCCGTCTGCTGCACTGCCAAGGGAAGCAAAATACCATGGTTGATACAATTATTTAAGAAAAATACCTTCGCCGGCTCTATCACTGCACTGACAAAACAGAGTAGATTTCTTTCCACCAGCCAGTTAATTCCCGTCATAAAAACCTTTACTACCGCCATCATGGCTGGGGCTAAAAAATAGTATGATAGGGTTGCAAGAAGCGTCGCTGCTCCCGCCACCAACAAGTTTCGTGTCAGCATTTCCAAACCCGGCATCACCTTCTCTGTCCACAACTCCAGTCCCCATCTCCACAAATATCCACAAAATGGCCCCAAAATCATGGCTCCAATGAGGGCACAATCCTTCTCCGCCAACAAAAGCCCGGTAACTGCCAAGGCAGCCATCACTCCACCTGCATTTTTCGTAGCAGAAATATCCCTTTTTTCTTTTTCCTCATCCTGTCTTTTTCCCACCTGATTCCCCGCCAGGTAAGCCACCAACAGCGGAACCAGATAGCTGTAAACAAACTGAGAAATGGCATACATATCTTTGTTGGGCAGCCATCCGTAGTCCCCAAAGACTACGGACAGCAGACCTGCAAAAATAAATACGCCAATTATCTGAACCATTATTTTACTGTAAAATCTTCCAAATCTATGCAGTGCTTTTTTCATATGTACTCCATCTCTGTTGCTTTTTTACGGGATTTTAAATGCCCCTGGCTGTGACATTCATTTGTCCCTCATTATAGCACAGCCCTATCGAGCATACAAATCCTTGAGCTCCTCTAACAAAAGATCATATTCCGGTGCTGCCAAGAAATTGGTAATCAGCACCAGTTTTGCCTTAGGATTGCTGTGAGCCGCCCGCTCTCCCAATTCTTGATGTGTCACCACAATATCCACATCCGTTGGAATGGAAGATACCGGGGTATGAGACACCTCAATTCCCTGCAGATTGGCCTGGGCGATCTTTTTCTTTAACACTGTCGCCCCCATGGCACTGGAACCCATTCCTGCATCACAGGCAAAGGCAATCTTTAACGTATCTTTTTTTACCATTTTTTCTCCCTTGAAGGCTTTTTTCATATCGTCCTTTTTGGCTGTCGCCTCCTCCAAGGAAGTATCTTTTCCGGCAAATCGAAGGATAAAAAGAGCAATAAGGAAGGATACCGCCGCTGAAATAGCAACACCTAAAATCAATCCAAGATAACAGTGTCGTTCACACATCATCAAGATGGAAATAATACTTCCCGGTGATGCGGTTCCCGTCAATCCTACCTGAAATAGGTTAAAGGTAAAGATTCCGCTGGCTCCCCCTGCTATCACTGCCAAAAGAAGCAATGGATTCATTAAAATATAAGGGAAATAGATCTCGTGAATACCTCCAAGGAAATGAATAATCACTGCCCCTGGTGCGGAACTTTTGGCGCTTCCCTTACCTGCCACACAGTAGGCAAGGAGAACCCCAAGTCCTGGTCCCGGATTGGACTCTAAAAGCAAATATACGGATTTTCCGATTTCTTTTACCTGCTGAATACCCATAGGAGATAAAATACCATGGTTGATGGCATTATTTAAAAACAACACCTTCGCCGGCTCAATAAAAATGCTGGCAAGGGGTAATAGACCATGATCCACAAAAAATCCTACTCCCGTTTCCATGGCAGAATTTAATACGGTAACAGCAGGAGCGATCAGATACATGGCTCCACATGCTAAAATAGCTCCGATGATACCAAGGGAGAAATTATTTACCAACATCTCAAAACCGGCTTTTATTTTTCCCTCCACCAGCTGATCAAATTTTTTGAGAATCCATGCGGCCAAAGGCCCCATAATCATTGCTCCAATAAACATAGGAATTTCGGATCCCACGATCACACCAAAGGTGGCAACGGCACCAATGACACCGCCTCGTTGCTCTCCCACCACTTTTCCTCCAGTATAACCGATCAAAAGGGGGAGCAGATATTTGGACATAGGATCTACCAGCTGTGCCAACGTTTCATTCGGACACCATCCTGTGCTGATAAACAATGCCGTAATCAATCCCCATGCAATAAATGCGCCGATATTTGGCATAACCATTCCACTTAATGCCCTGCCAAAAAGCTGTACTTTTTCCTTCATTGATTTCACACCTCAACTCTCTCTTTGTAAAAATTCACTGTATTTTTTAAGGTATGATTGGCCAATCAATCTCTTTGATATCTTTATTATAAGGGGGCAAAATGGCAGTTTTCAACAAATACAAATGTGGATTTGGCACCATCCCTTAGTGCCATCCTCTAAATATTTTGCAATTATCCCTATCCATAGAAAAACATTCCAGACATAAAAATAAGGATAACAGAAATCCAGTTCAAACAACTGATTTATGTTATCCTTACACTTTAATTAATATACGAATACCGGATCTCCCACCTGAATCAATTCATAGAGTCTCGCCGCCGCATAGACTGGCATGTTGATACATCCATGAGAACCATTTCCCTTATAGATGCTTCCGCCAAAGCTGTTTCTCCAATCAGCATCATGGAATCCAACGTTGGTGTCAAATGGCATCCAGTAACGAACCGGCGAATTATATCCCTGTCCTACCAGAGAAGTATCTCTTTTCTTAAAAAGTACACCGTAGGCTCCCGTCGGTGACTTACGGTTTGGTCGTACCACATCTCCAGTCACAACATCGGTAGAAAGGACGCATTCTCCATCCTTGTAGAACCACATATGCTGATTTGCAATGCTGACTTCTGCATATGTGCCGTCCCAGTCAATATTGCCTTCCTTGCGACATGCCGCTTTGTACATATATTCCGGTTCACGTTTCACACTTTCGCCCTTCTCGATCACATCGATCAAGGCCTGCGTTTCCTTGTGCTGACTAATCTTCCAGCCGTAAGCACCGTAGTAGATTTTAATCTTATTGCCATAGCTGTTGGTAAAATCGCGAACAGTGGCATACGTATCATATTTCTTCGCCAGCTCTTCCACAAAATCCAGCACTTTATCATAATCTAAACTTACTTCCATCTTCTTGCTGATCTTGATCCACTCATCAATCTGAGTTTTATCCACCGTCTCTGTGGTGTAATCAAAATCGTATGTAACCACTACTTTCTGCAGTTTTTCGATGGTTTCTAGAGCCGCTGCCACTTCCTTCCCATCGGCATAGATGGTCGGATTTTTGTAGCAATCCTTCTCCTCCAAATTCAATGATGTAACACTGCTGTTCAACGCTTCTTTTATCGCTGCCATCAGGTTATCCTTCAAGACCGTGGTACCATAGACTTCATCGATTACCTCAAATTTGCCATCTTTTAATTTAATCTTGGCATTCACTGGCTTTTCCATGTTGTCCTTCTGCATTCCAGAAAGCCCACCGATAACAGTATTCAACTTCGCCTCATCATAAGTAACCTCTGGCTGTAATGTCACTGTCATATCACGGAAAAATGGGAAAAACCATAAAAACTGATTCTGTTCCTTCAGCGCCTCTTCCACGCTGTCTCCAAGATTCACCACCATGTCAATGTCCGCGCCATGAATCTCTTCCGTCTGGTCTTTTCTTTCCTTCAGCACTAAAGTATGCGCATCCAAATCCGCTTCAAGCAGTTCTTTTGCTTCGGAAGCCTTTTGTCCTCCCACCTCGTGTCCATTCAACATCGTTCTCGGTGAAAAATGGCTGGAAAAATAAATGGCACCTGCCAAATAAATCACTACCACAACACCAAGGATCACTGCCATCATCTTAAAATGATTTTTTAAGAATTGTGCTGCGTTTTTCATCTGTTTTCATCCCCCTGTTTGATTAAATATAGACATAAACGATGTCACCAATCCGCCTTCCAAACTCTAGCGGATCTAATACTTGTAAAGTCATAAAATATCATTTGTTTCCATCTTATTATATAGTATTTCGCCTAAAATACCAACCTAGGATTATAAACTTCATAAAATCGTAAGAAGCACGCCAAAGCGTGCTCCTTAGGGTATCTTTATGTAACAGGTTTTCCCCCGAAAACCTATCTTGCTCTAGCAGACTAATTATTTGATAATATCCATCAATGTTAAGTTGATGCGGCCCTGTTTGTCCACTTCAAGAACCTTAACGATAACAATATCACCGATTTCTACTACATCTTCTACTTTTTCTACTCTCTTCTTAGAAAGTTTGGAAATGTGGATCAAACCATCTTTGTTTGGTGCTAACTGAACGAATGCACCAAAGTTCATGATTCTTACTACTTTTCCTTCGAAAATCTGTCCAGCTTCCACTGGTTCTACGATGGATTTGATGATGTTCTTTGCTTTGTCGATCATTGCTTTGTCAACACCACAGATTGCTACGCGGCCTTCTTCGTCGATGTCGATCTTAACGCCCGTCTCGTCAATAATGCCGTTGATAGTCTTGCCCTGTTTACCGATGATTTCGCTGATCTTATCTGGATCTACCTTCATCATATCAATCTTAGGTGCATACTGACCAACTTCTGGTCTTGGTTCTGCGATTACAGGGTTCATAACATTATTTAAGATGTGCATTCTTGCTTCTTTTGTTCTTGCAATTGCCTCTTCAATGATTGGTCTTGTAAGTCCGTGAATCTTAATATCCATCTGGATTGCTGTGATACCATCTTTTGTACCAGCTACCTTAAAGTCCATGTCGCCGAAGAAGTCTTCTAAGCCCTGGATGTCTGTCAGTACCAGGTAATCATCGTCTGTGTCTCCTGTTACGAGACCTGTGGAGATACCTGCAACTGGTTTCTTAATTGGTACACCTGCTGCCATAAGAGACAGGGAAGATGCGCAGATACTTGCCTGGGATGTAGAACCGTTGGATTCTAATGTCTCAGATACTGTGCGGATTGCATATGGGAATTCTTCCTGAGATGGAAGTACTGGCACTAACGCTTTCTCTGCCAATGCACCATGACCAATCTCACGACGTCCAGGTCCTCTGGATGGTTTTGTTTCACCTACAGAGTAAGATGGGAAGTTGTAGTGATGCATATAACGTTTGGATGTCTCAGTAAGATCTAATCCATCAATCTTCTGGGACTCGGAAAGTGGAGCCAGAGTTGTGATAGTCATAATCTGTGTCTGTCCACGAGTGAACATACCAGAGCCATGTACTCTAGGAAGAAGATCAATCTCTGCAGCGAGCGGACGGATTTCTGTAATAGCACGTCCGTCTGGTCTCTTGTGGTCTTTTAAGATCATCTTACGAACAGTCTTCTTCTGATACTGATATACTGCATCGCCGATAAAGGATACCCAATCTTCGTGCTCTTCTGCATATCTTTCTTCTAATCTATCTTTTAATACACGGATGTTTTCATCTCTAACCTGTTTTACATCGGTAAATACCGCTGCTTCCATCTCTTCTCCAGGGATAAATGTAGTCATATCTTCCCACATATCTGCTGGAATCTCGAATTTCTCGTAGGAATGTTTTTCTTTTCCACATTCAGCCACGATAGTATCGATGAATTCGATGATCTGCTGGTTTAATTCGTGAGCAGCAAAGATCGCTTCAATCATCTTGTCTTCTGGCACTTCGTTGGCACCTGCTTCAATCATGATTACTTTTTCTCTTGTAGATGCTACAGTAAGAGCAAGATCAGATTTGTTCTTCTGTTCTGTTGTTGGGTTGAAGATAAATTCACCATCAATCATACCTACATTTGTTGCAGCAGTAGGACCATCAAATGGAATATCAGAAATGCAAGTTGCAATAGCAGAACCAAGCATTGCTACGATTTCTGGAGGACAATCAGGATCCACACTCATAACTAAGTTGTTCAGTGTAACATCGTTTCTGTAGTCCTTAGGGAATAAAGGTCTCATCGGTCTATCGATGACACGGGATGTTAAAATCGCATGTTCAGATGCCTTTCCTTCTCTCTTATTGAATCCTCCTGGGATTTTTCCTACAGAGTATAATTTTTCTTCATATTCTACACTTAAAGGGAAGAAATCGATTCCTTCTCTT
>CAYLUV010000109.1:0-7126 GCA_964386955.1 uncultured Lachnospiraceae bacterium | reverse complement strand
ATCGAGACAATGGGTGGCGTTGCTACAAGATTGATCGAAAGAAACACAACAATTCCTACAAAGAAGAGCCAGATTTTCTCCACTGCAGCAGATAACCAGACAGCAGTAGATATCCATGTAGTACAGGGTGAGAGACAGTTTGCAAAAGACAACAAGACTCTTGGACAGTTCCGTCTGGATGGTATTCCACCAGCAAGAAGAGGTGTGCCACAGATCGAAGTTACATTTGATATCGATGCAAACGGTATCGTTAACGTATCTGCAAAAGATTTAGGAACAGGTAAAGAACAGCACATCACAATCACAGCAGGTTCCAACATGTCTGACGAAGATATCGAAAAAGCAGTAAAAGAAGCAGCTGAATTCGAAGCAGCAGATAAGAAGAGAAAAGAAGCTATCGATGCAAGAAACGAAGCAGATTCTATGGTATTCCAGACAGAGAAAGCATTAGAAGAAGCTGGTGACAAATTAGATGCAAACGATAAAGCAGCTGTTCAGGCTGACTTAGATGCGTTAAAAGCAGCCATCGAGAAAGCTCCAGTAGAAGCAATGACAGAGGAAAATGTAGAAGAGATTAACGCTGCAAAAGATAAATTAATGCAGAGTGCACAGACATTATTCTCCAAATTATATGAGCAGGCACAGGCAGCCGGCGCTGGTGCAGCACAGGATCCATATCAGACAGATGATGTGGTAGACGGCGACTACAAAGAAGTGTAATATTGCAATAGAACATGACTAAAGGTACTTTAAGAGAACGCATTCTTTGTGTTCTCTTAAATACGTGTATAGGAGAAAGGTGAGAATATGGCATCAAAGAGGGATTATTACGAGGTTTTGGGTGTTGACAAGAGTGCATCTGATGCCGATATTAAAAAGGCTTACCGTAAGGTAGCAAAAAAATATCACCCGGATACAAATCCTGGGAATAAAGAAGCAGAAGAAAAATTTAAAGAGGCAGCAGAGGCTTATGAAGTACTGAGTGACAGCGAGAAACGTCAAAAATATGATCAGTTTGGTCATGCAGCCTTTGATCAGAACGGCGGAGGCGGCTATAGCGGCGGTTTTGGCGGTTTCGAGGATATCTTTGGCGGCGGCGGTTTTGGCGGCTTTGGCGACATTTTCGGTGATTTATTCGGTGGAGGCGGAAGCAGCAGAAAGACTGGTCCAATGCAGGGTGACAATGTGAGAGCTAGTGTAAGGATTACTTTTGAGGAATCCATGTTTGGCGTAGAGAAAGAGTTAGATCTTACATTAAAAGAAGAGTGCGAACACTGTCATGGTACTGGTGCAAAACCGGGTACATCTCCTGTTACCTGTTCTAAGTGTGGCGGTAAAGGCCAGGTGGTTTATACCCAGCAGTCTATGTTTGGTATGGTGCAAAATGTGCAGGAATGTCCAGACTGTCACGGCACAGGTAAGATCATCAAAGAAAAATGTCCGGACTGCAGCGGCAGCGGATTCATCAGAAAGAGAAAGAAAATTGCCGTTAATATTCCTGCGGGAATTGACAACGGACAGAGTATCCGCATTCGTGGAAAAGGAGAACCTGGTATCAACGGCGGTCCAAGGGGAGACCTTATGGTATCCGTTACTGTATCCAGACATCCAAAATTCCAGAGAAGAGATTTTGATATTATTTCTACAGAGGAAATTAGCTTTACTCAGGCGGCTCTTGGTGCTACTATTAAGATTGATACCATTGATGGACCATATGAGTACCAGATTAAACCGGGTACTCAGACAGATACCAGAGTAAAATTGGCGAAGAAAGGTGTTCCTACCATCCGCAACAAGAATGTTCGTGGTGATCACTATGTTACTTTTGTGGTTAAGGTGCCAGAGCGCATGACAGAAGCCCAGAAGAAAGCCCTTCGCGCATTCCAGGAAGCCATGGGAGAAGTTGCACCAGAGAAGAAATCTTCCGAGGAAGGCGGTAAAGAGGAAAATACCGCCGGAAAGAAGAAACATTTCTGGGAAAAATAGAAACACCGGACAGCCAGATAGAAAAAAGGAGAACTTATGAAGTGGAATAAACTTACCATTGATACAACAACGGCAGCAGTGGAGATGATTGCCTATACTTTAGAAGAGATGGGAATCGAAGGCGTAGAGATCATTGACCATGTCCCACTTTCCGAGGAAGACAGAAAGACCATGTATGTGGATCTTCTTCCAGATGAGATCGCACCGGATGACGGTACTGCTAAGATCAGCTTTTATGTGGATGAGGCAGAGAATCTGGAAGAACTGGTGGCAAAGATCAAAGAAGAGATGGATAACATTGCACAGTTTCTGCCAATCGGAACAGGGGAGATTACCTTTGATACCACAGAAGAAGAAGACTGGATCAACAACTGGAAACAGTTCTTCAAACCATTCCGTTTGGACGACAATATTGTGATCAAACCGACTTGGGAAGTGCTGGAAGATCAGAAGGACGACGATCTGGTGATTCAGATTGATCCGGGAACCGCTTTTGGTACTGGTTCCCATGAAACCACAAAGCTCTGTATTTCCCAGCTGAAAAAACATATCAAACCTCATCAAACATTGTTGGATGTGGGATGTGGAAGTGGTATCCTTTCTATTATCGGTTTAAAACTTGGTGTGGAAAAGACTGTGGGAACAGATATTGACCCAAATGCAATCAGCGCAACACTGGAAAACTGCGAGATCAACGGTGTGACTCAGGAAGAATACACTGCACTGCAGGGAAATCTTTTGGCAGACGATGCCTTTAAGGAATCCTTAGGAAGCCACTGCTACGATATCGTGGTAGCGAATATTTTGGCAGATGTAATCATTCCTCTTTCCGGAATTGCAGCAGATTTCCTGAAAGAAGACGGCATTTTTATTACATCCGGTATTATCAATACAAAGGAAGAGGAAGTAAAAGAAGCGATGCTCTCCAATGGATTTGAAATTCTTGAAATTACAAGAATGGGTGACTGGGTTTCTATTACAGCTAAGCCAGCAAAATAAATGGATTTTTTAGTAAGCATGGGGTGAATTTCATCCCATGCTAAAGTTGTATTCGAAGAAAAGGAGAGAATATGTATCGTTTTTTTATGGAAGATGGTATTTCCTCGGAGAAGGAGATTCGTATTTCCGGCAGTGATTACAATCATATCAAGAATGTTCTTCGCATGAAAAAAGGCGAGGAGGTGCTGATTAGTGACGGAAAAGACCGAGAGTATCTCTGTCAGATTGAGGAATTTACAGAGGAAGAGGTACTGTTACAGATTCTTGACATTATGGGCACATCCAGAGAACTTCCCGCAAAGATTACACTGTTTCAGGGATTGCCAAAGGGCGATAAGATGGAGCAGATCATTCAAAAGACAGTGGAACTTGGGGTGGCGGAGATTGTTCCCGTTGCCATGAAACGCTGCGTGGTGAAACTGGATGCGAAAAAAGCAGCCAAGAAGGTGGAACGGTATAATGCTATCGCTTTGAGTGCTGCCAAACAGTCCAAGAGAGGAATTATCCCGGAAGTAAAATCTGTGGTTTCTTTTGGTGAAGCGGTGAAGATGGCGGCACAGATGGATGCTTTTTTAGTTCCTTATGAGAACGCAGAGGGTATCGAAGGGGCGAGAAAACTGGTGGATTCCATGAAAGGAAAGAAATCCATCGGTATTTTTATTGGACCAGAGGGCGGTTTTGAGGAAAGTGAGATTGAGACAGCCCTTGCCAATGGAGCAAAGACTTTAACATTAGGTAAACGAATTCTTAGAACGGAGACAGCGGGCATGACCATGTTATCCATTCTTATGTTTACCTTGGAAGAATAGACAACAGAGAATAGTTTGGGATATGACATAGGAGAAAAAGATGGCAGCAGGTTCAACAACAGGAAATTTATTTAGGATTACAACATGGGGAGAATCCCATGGGAAAGCAGTTGGTGTGGTGGTAGATGGATGTCCAGCGGGACTTCCACTCTGTGAAGCGGATATTCAGGTATATCTGGATCGACGAAAGCCAGGACAGTCCAAATTTACGACACCCCGCAAAGAGGAAGATCTGGTGGAAATTTTGTCCGGCGTTTTTGAAGGAAAAACAACGGGAACTCCTATTTCTATGATGGTGCGAAATAAAGATCAGCGCTCCAAAGACTACAGTGAGATTGCCTCCATGTATCGTCCAGGCCATGCAGATTATACGTTTGATGAAAAATTTGGTTTCCGAGATTACCGCGGCGGCGGACGTTCCTCTGCCAGAGAGACTATTGCCAGAGTGGCTGGCGGTGCCGTGGCTTCTAAGGTGTTAAAGGAACTGGGGGTAGATATATTTGCCTACACCAAATCCATCGGCCCTGTTACCTGTGATGAGAAGGCATTTGACCGGGATTTTATCACAAAGAACCGTCTTGCTATGACGGATCCGAAAGCGGTGGAAGAGGCGGAGACCTATCTGGAAGAGATGATGGAACAAAAGGATTCCTCCGGCGGTGTGATTGAGTGTCAGATCCATGGTCTTCCCGTTGGGATTGGAGAGCCGGTATTTGACAAATTAAGTGCCAGATTGGCTGGTGGGATTTCCTCCATCGGTGCAGTAAAAGGCTTTGAGATTGGGGAAGGCTTCTCCGTATCCCAGATGAATGGCTCTGTAAACAATGATTCTTTTTACTATGATGCTGAGGGAAAGGTTGCCAAGGAAACCAACCATGCAGGAGGGATTCTTGGGGGAATGAGTGACGGTAGTACTGTGATCTTTCGCGCCGCATTCAAACCAACTCCATCCATCGGTCAGACACAACATACGGTCAATCGAACCGGGGACAATATTGAGGCAGTGATCAAGGGAAGACACGATCCAATCGTGGTTCCAAGGGCAGTTGTGGTGGTGGAGTCCATGGCAGCGGTTACAGTTTTGGATCTTTTGCTTACTTCTATGACAGCCCGTATGGATAATGTGAAGGCGTTCTTTGACAGAGGTGAAAAATAGGAATCTGTGGAATGAGTTCTGCTGTGGGATAAATAAAAAATGCTTGTGTCTGTCCTCATTATCTGATACAATAAAATTCAATGTGCATTCTTGTATTTTTCTGGGAATGCCATAGAAGTGAGAAGGGACAGGAGAGATGAGAGGAAAGATTTGCCTCTTATTTCGACAGGATAAAGGAATTAGATAGAAGGATATAAAGATATGTATGAATTATTAACAACAGACGGAAGAGCGAAGCGCGGAAGATTCCACACCGTTCATGGCGTTATTGAAACCCCAGTCTTTATGAACGTAGGTACGGTAGCAGCCATCAAGGGTGCCGTCAGTACAGATGACTTGAGAAGCATTGGGACACAGGTGGAACTTTCCAACACCTATCACCTTCACGTGAGAACAGGGGACAAATTGATTAAAGAATACGGCGGTCTGCACAAATTTATGAACTGGGACAAGCCGATTTTGACCGATTCCGGCGGATTTCAGGTTTTTTCATTGGCAAAACTGAGAAAGATCAAGGAAGAAGGCGTATATTTTAACTCTCACATTGATGGTCACAAGATTTTTATGGGACCGGAGGAGAGTATGCAGATTCAGTCCAACTTAGGTTCTACTATTGCCATGGCCTTTGATGAATGTCCATCCAGCGTGGCAGACAAGGAGTACATTCGAAACTCTGTGGAGAGAACCACCAGATGGCTGCAGCGATGCAAGGACGAGATGGCAAGACTGAACAGTCTTCCGGATACAGTCAACCCGCATCAGATGCTTTTTGCTATCAACCAGGGCGGAACAAATGAAGATATCCGTGTGGAACACGCAAAGATTATCAGTCAGATGGATTTAGATGGCTATGCCGTTGGCGGCCTTGCGGTGGGAGAAAGTCACGAGGAGATGTATCGTGTGCTGGATGTTACCGTACCACATCTCCCACAGAACAAACCAACCTATCTGATGGGAGTGGGAACACCGGCCAACATTTTGGAGGCGGTGGACCGCGGTGTTGATTTCTTTGACTGTGTATACCCATCCAGAAATGGACGTCATGGACATGTTTACACAAGACAGGGCAAATTGAATCTGTTTAATAAAAAGTATGAATTGGATTCCAAGCCGATTGAAGAGGGATGTCAGTGTCCAGCTTGTCGTTCCTACAGTAGGGCCTACATCAGACATCTGTTAAAGGCAAAAGAAATGCTTGGAATGAGACTTTGTGTTCTCCATAATCTGTACTTCTACAACCATTTAATGGAGGATATTCGTACAGCCATCGAAGAACACAGATATGCAGAGTTTAAAAAGGCTACATTAGAAGGCTTTTTAATAAATGATAAGAAATAAAACAAATTAAATGGAGGTAATAACGATGTTTTTATCAGGAAATGGTAGTTCCATGTGGACTCTCGTAATCATTTATGTTGCAATCTTCGCAGCAATGTGGTTCTTCTTTATCCGTCCACAGAAGAAAGAACAGAAGAAAATGCAGGAACTGTTAAGCTCAGTTGCAGCAGGTGACAGCGTATTAACAACAAGTGGATTCTATGGTGTAGTACTTGACGTTATGGAAGACACTGTAATCGTAGAATTTGGTAACAACAAAAACTGCAGAATTCCTATGAAAAAAGAGGCAATTGCAGCAATTGAAAAACCAGACATGAACTAATAAAGAGGGCTGCTTTCCCATAGAACGGAAGGCGGCTCTTTTTTCATAGATTGGATGAAAGGAAGTATTTTATGGGGTTTGTTGATCTACACATTCATACAACGGCTTCTGATGGCACTTTTTCCCCCAGTCAGGTGGTGGAGATGGCTTCGGAACGAGGGCTTATGGCCATTGCCATTACAGACCATGATACTGTGGCGGGTGTGGAAGAGGCTCTGGAAGCAGCCAAGAAAGAAGCGATGGAAGTCGTTCCCGGGGTGGAGATTTCCTGCCTTTACAGCGGACGGGAGATTCATATGTTGGGGCTTTTTCTGGATTGGAAGGATCCGGTTTTCTTGGAACGGATGGAGGAAATGCGAAGGGAACGGGAATCTAGAAATCAGCGGATGATACAGCGGATGAGAGAAGATGGCATTTTAGTGACGGAAGAAGCTCTTCGATTTGGCCAGGAAGATACGGTAATCACCAGAGCACATTTTGCCAGATTCCTGCAGCAGGAGGGATATGTAAAAAACA
>CAYLUV010000108.1:0-7134 GCA_964386955.1 uncultured Lachnospiraceae bacterium | reverse complement strand
CTCCTAATAATTCAGCAAATTTTGCAGCATGTTCTGCTTCCTCATAAGCTGCTTTTTCCCAGTAGAGACCGATCTCTGGGTAGCCTTCTCTGTGGGCGATACGTGCCATACAAAGGTACATTCCCACTTCTGAACATTCTCCTTCGAAGTTTGCTTTTAACTGCTCAAAAATATATTTTTTATCTTCTTCGCTGATGTCTGGATTATTCTTTACTGTCTTTGCATAGATGCCGTATTCGTGTTCTGCTGCAAGAGTCATCTCACCTGTCATCTCTTTGAATTTATCCGCACCAACGTGACATACTGGACACTCTGCTAATGGTGCATCTCCTTCGTGAACATAACCACATACTGTACATACATATTTTGCCATAATAATAATCTCCTTTTCTCTTAAAAATGTCATAGTTGTTCAGATTTTACCAAAAAATATCTTCATTTTCTTGGCATGATTTGTTGCTTTTCCTTAAAAACAAATCAATATCAGTAACTATTACTGATAGTACATCAAAAAAAATTATTTGTCAACCCCTTTCACACAAAAAAGAAGACAGATGGAAATCTCTATTTTCGATTTCCATCTGTCCTCTCTATCTAATCTTTATTCCTGCCTTATCGAAGAGAAAGAATCATCTCATGCCACTGCTCTCCACCCCAGGTAGAATTGGCAATTCCATTGTCCGTAAAGCCAAACTTTTCATACATTTTCACTTTTTCTTCCACACAGGTGAGCAAAAGTTTTTCTCTGCCTCTTTCTGTCTCCCTCTTGGCATACTGCGCCACAATTTCTCGCGCCAGCCCCTGCATTCGGTATTCTGGCAATACATCCAAGCCAAGCAGCATAATATTCTTGCCCTCTGGCTGATGAAGCGTTACATCCGTAAAAAATTCATCTCGAAAGACATCTTCCTCTGTGGCAAGACCATTTAAAAATCCTGCAATCTTTCCTGTCTTTTTGTCGATGGCCACCAAAAAGAAATCTGGCGCTCCTTCGGTTCTTTCTTTCATATGTTTCTCGGAACACGCCTCCTGTGGCACAAAGCAAATTTGCTCAATCTCCGCCGCCTGTTTCCATTCTTCTTTATGAATATATCGAAATTCAAAATTTTCCATTGTGTTTTTATCCTCTCATTTTTTAATATGTTGCCTTTACAGCGCAAATAAATGTCTCACTTCATCGAAGGTTCTAATGTCACTCATATCCTCTTGCGGTTCATTTAATAGCTTGCCCATCAGCAGCGTATCGTACCAACGTCCAAATTTATAACCGGATTGTTCCAAACAACCAGTCATGCGGTATCCCATCTTCTCATGAAAATCTTTACTATTATAGTGGTAGGTTGGATCCGTTGTGTTTGGTCTGGTTACAAGGGCAACTGCCTTTGTCACTCCCTGTGCCTTTAAAATGCTTTCTAAAAGGCGATAGAGCTTTGGACCTGCTCCCATGCCTCTGCTGTCCCTATCCAAATATACGGTCATCTCTGCATTCCAGCTATAGGCCTTTCTTTTCTGGAATTGTCCGGCATAAGCATACCCAATAATCTTTCCTTCTTTTTCTGCCACCAGATAGGGATATTTTTTTAATGTATTTTCAATTCTTCCCTGAAATTCCTCCACGGTTGGTGTCACATACTCGTAGCTAACTGCAGTATTTTCCACATAATAGCTATAGATTTTTACCAAGTCTTTCGCATCTTCTACCTTGGCAGCTCGTATCTTTAATTCTGTTTCCATCTTATCTTCCTGCTTTCTTATTCCTTTGTTTCTGTTATGTACAAATTCATCAGTTCAAAATCAATCCATTTTCCTTCCATCTTGAAAAAACCTGGAAATGTACCAATACTCTTAAATCCGTACTTTTCGTACAAATGGATGGCTCTCTCGTTGTCACTACGAACCTCCAAAGAAATGATCTCCGCCTTCGCTTCTTCCTTGGCGAAACGAATCACTTCCTCCATCATCTTACTGCCGTATCCTTTGCCCCATTCTGACTTTAATAAACTAATTGCCAGCGAACCACGGTGCGCCATGCGCTCTCTGGGATAGCCATTATAGCTGCAGGTTCCCACAATTTGATTCCCTACCCTTGCCACAAACAGAGCAGAACTATCGGAATCCTGCTGATATTTCAAATATTCCCGTTCTTCCTCCACTGTGGTAGGTAACCCCTCTTCTCCGAAGGTCAGATTGTCGGTCTCGCTCCCGATAACCTTTAATACATCTAATATTTCTTCTGCATCCTCTGGAACGGCTTTTTTTATTGTAAATTCCATGTTTCTCACTCCTAGTATTCATATTTTGTCCATTTTTTGCCTACTGTCTAATGACAGTGGGTTTACGATAGCCTTATTCCAATAAGGTAAGTATAACATCAATCATCGTTTCTGGCTACCTGAAGCGAAATTAGATTCTTGCATTTTTTTACACTAATGTGTTGAATCGTCAAAAAAAATGTGATACTATTTTACTGTTGTTTTTGAACAAATTTAAATCAGGAGGTTTTTACCATGAACAAAATCAGAATAGGTATCGCAGGATACGGAAACCTTGGTAGAGGTGTAGAACTCGCCATTAGACAGAACAGCGACATGGAACTTGCAGGCGTATTTACCCGTCGTGCTCCTGAAAGTGTAAAGACATTGACACCGGATGTTCCTATTTACAGACTGGAAGATGCAGAGAATCTGAAAGACAAGATTGATGTTATGATTCTTTGCGGCGGAAGCGCCACTGATCTTCCAAAGCAGACACCGGCTTTAGCAAAATATTTTAATGTCATTGACAGCTTTGACACCCATGCAAAAATCCCAGAACATTTTGCAAATGTAGATGCTGTTGCCAAAGAAAACGGCACACTGGGCATCATTTCCGTTGGTTGGGATCCAGGATTATTTTCTTTAAACAGAATTTATGCGGAATCCATCCTTCCAAACGGTAAAACTTATACCTTCTGGGGCAAAGGCGTAAGCCAGGGTCATTCCGATGCGATTCGCCGTGTAGAAGGCGTGAAAAAGGGCATTCAGTACACCGTACCAATCGATGCCGCTTTAGAAGCCGTTCGTTCCGGTTCTCAGCCAGATCTCACCACACGTCAGAAACATCTGCGTGAGTGCTATGTTGTGGCAGAAGAAGGCGCAGATCTTGCAAAGATCGAAGAATCCATCAAAACCATGAAAAATTATTTTGATGAGTACGACACCACAGTAAACTTCATCACTGAAGAAGAATTTGATGCGGTACACAACAAAATGCCTCATGGCGGTTTCGTTATGAGAAGCGGTTTAACTGGTGATGGGGAAAAGACACACCAGATGATCGAATACTCCTTAAAACTGGAATCTAACCCAGAATTTACTTCCAGCGTATTAGTTGCTTACGCAAGAGCGCTTATGAAGATGAAAGCAGAAGGTATGACCGGATGCAAAACGGTATTTGATGTAGCTCCAGCTTATCTTTCCCAGATGAGTGCAGAAGAACTGAGAGCACATCTGTTATAATTTTTCAAAAAAAGGCTGCGCCTAGAGATTACACTCTTGACACAGCCTTTTTTTACTCATTTATTAATTTACCCTACTCTTCCATTTTTCCTACAATTGCACGAATCACGAACAGAGTAGCCAGCATCAGTACAATTCCGAATGGAAGTGCAATCCATGCGCTCTGAACGAAACCTGCCACAATATAAGTAATAAAGGATACAACCGCACAAACAATGACATATGGAAGCTGTGTATTTACATGGTTTACATGATCACACTGACCGCCTGCGGAGGCCATAATGGTGGTGTCAGAGATTGGAGAACAATGGTCTCCACAGACAGCACCTGCCATACAAGCAGAGATGGAGATAATCATCATAGTGTGATTGCTTCCCTCAAATACAGCAACAACGATTGGAATTAAAATACCAAAGGTTCCCCAGGATGTACCGGAAGCAAAGGCCAAACCACAAGCCACTAAGAAAATGATGGCTGGCAGGAAATTTAACATTCCCCTTGCACTGTGTTTCATCATCTCAGCTACGAATGGTGCAGCTCCAAGGCTGTCTGTCATACCTTTTAAAGACCAAGCCATAACAAGGATTAAAATAGCTGGTACCATGGCTTTAAAGCCTTCTGGCAGACAATTCATAGCATCTTTGAAAGAGATTACTCTTCTTACCATATAGAAAAGAATGGATAAAATCAATCCAAAGAAACTTCCGTAGGACAGACCAACAGAGGCATCAGAGTTAGAAAATGCAGTTATCAAATCTGTTCCTGAGAAAAATCCACCTGTATAAATCATACCGATGACACAGCACACAATAAGGATTGCCACTGGTACCACTAAATCCATCACACGACCTTTCGGATTGCCGTTCTCGTCCACATCTGTGGCAAAAGGCATATCTTCTACCGTAAAAAGATCTCCCTTTAAGGCATTTAACTCATTTTTTCTCATCGGTCCAAATTCAAATTTCAGAAGAACCATAGTAATCATCATAACGATAGTTAAAATAGCATAAAAGTTATAAGGAATGGCATTCATAAAAATAGAAAATCCATCTTCGCCCTTTACAAAACCAGTTACCGCTGCCGCCCAAGAAGAAATAGGGGCAATGATGCATACTGGCGCTGCTGTGGCATCAATCAGGTAAGAAAGTTTTGCTCTGGAAATCTTATGGCTGTCTGTTACTGGACGCATAACGCTTCCTACTGTCAAACAGTTAAAATAATCGTCGATAAAGATCAGACATCCAAAGGCGATTGTGGCAAGCTGTGCTCCCACTCTTGTGTGAATGTGACTCTTTGCCCAGCGCCCAAACGCTGCAGAACCGCCCGCTTTGTTCATCATAGCTACCATAGTTCCAAGGATAACCATGAATATCAAAATACCTACGTTGTAGCTATCGGAGATAACTCCTGTAAATCCTGCACTGAACAGATGATTTACCGTTCTTTCAAAATCAAATCCGGCATAAAACATAGCTCCCACTAAAATTCCGATAAACAGGGAACTATACACTTCCTTTGTAATAAGAGCCAATACGATTGCCACCACTGGTGGAACCAAAGACCAAATAGATGCATACATTTTTGGCACATAATCGGATGTTTCCGCTGCCATTACGGACAATGGACTGCATACAAAAAGCAATGCTAACGTACAGATTGCCATTGTCATTCTTCTCATTTTTGTTGACATATCTTTTTCCTCTCCCAACTTGTTTTTATAGATCTTTATGAGTATCAAATAGAAATTTCGGATATTTTCACCGCCTCAATGGAGAACCCGCGTACAATTTTGTGTTCAAAAAATATCTTATCACACAAAAAAGCCATGAATACGCTCAGCAAAAAGCATATCCATGGCATTCTCTCTCATCGTCCATTGATCTGTCTTATATATAACCGATAGCGCTCCACTTTCGTGACAGTCCGCAGCATATTCTGCTACGTCCCAGAGACAAACGTAAGGGATCCGTTTCTCTCTTCGGCGACCTTCCCTTTCCCTGCAAAGCAGCTTCCCCTGCTTACGCTTCGCATGTACTGATGAAGCCCGCGCCTCTACCCAATATTCACATAGGCTATATTGTATTATGGCAGCCACGAAATGTCAACCCTTATTTGCTGGAAATATATGTATTTCCCCCATATAAAAGAAGGACTGCTTTACCTTCCTGTATGCAGTCCTTCACGAGTTAATTACCAACTTTTTGAGATCAATATATACAATTTTTTGCTTTAGTTATGGAGTAATAGATGAAAATATTGAATCATCATTCTTTCTATCGTTTTACATCTAAAGGATATAGTTCAACATTTCATACCTTATTAAATATAAGGTACTGTAGCAGATTCTAATGGTTCATCTGGAGCCAACGCTTTTAACAGCTGTTTACCAACTTCTCTTGCACCAACGATAGCCTGTCTAACTGCTCCGGAATCACCAGAGAAGAAGTAGTTTACTTCGTTGGAGAAACTTGTTCCACCATTGCAAGGTGTTGCAATAGAAATAGGATCGATTGTAGCTGTCTTTGTAGCTGTATCTGCTAATACAATACCAATACCTGCTGGAGCACCTACCGTAAGACCAAATGCTTTTCCTACAGGTGCGCCCCATGCCTTATTGCAGCAATAAGAAGCACGTGCTGTGTACTGGAATTCAAGATGTCCGGCAGAGTTGCCATATACATCACCGAATGTTCTTTCTACTTCTTTCAGAGCAACTTCTACAGCTCTTCTTGCATCAGAAACATCTTCTGCACCAAATACGATTAATGCGCCATGTCCGGCACCACCCTCAGTATCTCTTGGGCATTCGATCATAACGATTTCTGTATTTGTAGCTTTTACCGCTTCATCACAAGCCATAATCTGTGGGCCTGCACCTACACGGTCAGAAATAATACCGATGGAACGGTATTTTGGATCGATTTTTAATAATTCATGAACATTGCTGTCAAGGTTAGCGATTACCATACCAATTGTATGTCCCATAGCTGTTCCAACATATTCTGTTAAGCCACAAACATACTCTGCACATGCGCAATCAGCTTCTGCTGTCTCAGCGCCGCCCATTTTTCTCATAACTTCGTCCATGATTTTGCTCATCATTTCGTCTTTCATTGAATATTACCTCCATTCATCGATTCTGCTATGCCTGAGGCAGAATTTTTTCTACGTCAGTATGTGGTCTTGGGATTACATGACTGGAAACTACTGTTCCTACCTTGTCTGCTGCCACTGTTCCAGCATCAACTGCCGCTTTAACAGCTCCAACATCTCCTCTTACCATTACAGTAACTAAACCTGAACCGATTTTCTCATATCCAACTAAGGATACATTTGCAGATTTTACCATGGCATCGGCTGCTTCAATCGCGCCTACTAAGCCTTTGGTTTCAATCATTCCTAAAGCTTCTTTTTGCATAATTGCCTCCTTTTCCGTGTTTGTAATCAAACACTGGTATGCTAAAAAGTTGATAAATTTATTATAGCAATAATATTCTCTGTAAAAAAACAACTTTTCCTCTTCTGCTACAACTATAAATTGTAGCTTTTCTGTAAAAAAAATGACCATTTTATGATAAAATAGCCTTATATATTCGGATTTTTTATATTTTCGGAAAGTAATACAGATGCCCAAGAA
>CAYLUV010000107.1:0-7217 GCA_964386955.1 uncultured Lachnospiraceae bacterium | reverse complement strand
ATTATGATTTGTGCTGCAGAGGACGTGGGAAATGCAGACCCAAGAGCTTTGGATGTAGCAGTTTCTGCCTCCCTGGCGGTGGAACGACTTGGTATGCCAGAAGCTCGAATTCCACTGGCTCAGGCCGCTATCTATGTGGCCAGTGCCCCAAAGAGCAATTCTGCCATTTTAGCGATTGATGATGCGCTAAGTTTAGTGAAAAAACAAAAAACCGGCGCTGTGCCGAACCACTTGCGAGATGCCCACTATGGAGGTGCGGCAAAACTTGGGCATGGAAAGGGTTATCAGTATGCCCACAATTTCAAAAATCATTATGTGGAACAGCAATATTTGCCGGATGAGCTGGTGGGACATCGTTTTTATTACCCAAGTGACATGGGTTATGAGAAGGAAATCCGCCGCCATTTAGCTTGGATCAAAGGAGAGACAGAAGAACATGAAGAATAATCTAAAAAGAATTGTCGCCATGGCTGTGATACTTCTTATTGTAGCCTGCGTATTTCTTACCCTATATTTTGCAGTGACAGGCAACGCCAATTTCTTAGGAATGCTATTACTTACTTTGATGCTTCCGATTTTATTGTGGGTGTACCTGTTTTTCTACAAATTGTTGAAAGACAAAAGAAAGTAGACACTTGATTTATACTATGAATTTCAGTATAATAAAATTGCCTATGGCAAAGTTTATGAAAGAGTACAAAGGAAGGGTGACAAAAGATGGCACTTTTAAAAGAATGGCGTGATTACGCATACAGTCATGATGATAGAACAGAGGATGGACAGAAGTTCTGGATTACTTATTTCGCAATCGAAAAAGGAATCTACGAGAAATTGTTAGAGAATGAGACAGAAGTAGTAAGCGGTACTGTAGAAGAGTTAGCAGAGCGCTTCGAAACAGATCTGATGTCTATGACTGGATTCTTAGATGGAATCAACGACAGCTTAAAGACACCAAACCCAATCGATGATATGGAGAAAGACACTGTTGTGACTTTAGACATCGATTTAGAGAAACTCTACTACAACATGGTTGGAGCTAGAGCAGAATGGTTGTACGAATTACCACAGTGGGATCATATTTTAACAGCAGAAAGAAGAAAAGAACTTTATAAAGAACAGAAATCTTCTACTACCGTTGTAAAACCACCTAAAATTGGAAGAAATGATCCATGTCCATGTGGAAGCGGCAAAAAATATAAAAAATGCTGCGGTAAATAGTAAAATAGGGGGCTTGCGTAAAAGAGGTTTCTTTTATGCAAGCCTTGCTTGCTTATAGAAGGAGGCACCCATTGCAGGAAATAAAGAAAATAAAGATATATACAATGGAAAGAGAGATGGCCTCTGTCATTGGGCAAAATGCAAAAGAAAACTTATATGCTTTTATAAAGCGTATGAACCATTCGGTGGAGGAACACTGGGAGAAAGAAGTATTGGCTGCTGCCTTACGAGATCTCGTGGTGGAACGGCCAGAGTATCTGCTGTACATTTACGACAAAGAGTGTTTGGAGTTTCTTCTTCGGCTATGGGAATCCGAGGAACTGGAGCTTACACGGGCAGAGTGGTCGATGCTTGGACAGCTTCGCTTACTTGGTATTGTGGACTATGGTTATCCGGAAAGAGCGAAGCAAGAGATTGACAGCATTTATCTTACGGAGGAAGCTAGAGAACACTTTTACTTTTATTTGAAGAGTAAAAGTACCAGGCATTTTATGAATAAATATGAGGATTGGGAGAGTATTCTTCGAGGCATGATGAGCTTTTATGGGATTTTGAGTTTTTCCCGTCTGTATTTTTACTTTTGTAAGGTCTGTCAGGAACCTGTTGATGATGAAGTACTGCATCTGTTTTTATCTGTTCGGCTGTCTCTGTTATCCTTTGGCAGTTTTGCCGTTGAAAAGGGTTCACAGACGGAGTACTATCAAAACTATGAAATTTCAAATCCTGAGAAAGTGCTGGATTATCGCACCGAAGAACAGCGGATGGAATATTATCTTCCTTCCTATGATACGTTATATTTTATTGGAAACAACAACGGACTTGGTGAGTGGGAAGGGGTTCACAGACTGGCGGATTTGCTGATGAATGAACTGGGAACTGAGTACTACAAAACCGTTGTGGTTATAAAATCCTGTGTGTTGATGTTGCAAAACGGAGAGACACTGGAGGATACACTGGCTCAATTTACCCAGTGGTGTCCGGAGAGTGATGGATATGAAGTTGAGATAAAAAAAGCGGTTCGGCAGCTGTACGACACAGTACCGATATACCGATTGAAGGGGTGGTCTCGAGAGAAACTTCGACAAAAGGACCAAAAGCATCACTATGCCTTTCGTGTGATTCAGGGAGGCAAATCTGATTCGAAGGGAGGAATCACCGATTGAATACCAATATTTTAGTGGTAGATGATGAGAAAGAGATTGCTGATTTCGTGGAGCTTTACTTGAAGAATGATAATTATCAGGTGTTTAAGTTTTATAACGGAATGGATGCTCTTTCCTGCATTGCCAAAGAACGAATTGACCTTGCTATTTTGGACATTATGATGCCGGATATTTCCGGTCTGGAGATTTTAAAGGAAATCCGAAAGGAGCATACCTTTCCGGTCATTATGTTGACAGCAAAAACTGGCTCTATGGATAAGATCAACGGTCTTACCATGGGTGCAGATGACTACATAGAAAAACCCTTCCAGCCATTGGAGCTGGTTGCAAGGGTAAAGGCACAGCTTCGTCGCGTTACCAAATACAACGAAAGTGTCAGAGAAAATCGGACAGAGATCATTGAAATCAGTGGTTTAGTGTTAAATAAAAGTACTCACCAGTGTCTCTACAATGACAAGGAAGTGGCACTGACACCGATTGAATTTTCAATACTGTGGCTCTTAGCGGGCAACAAGGGGCAGGTAATCAGTTCTGAGCGGCTCTTTGAAGAAATATGGAAAGAAAAATATTTTAAGAACAATAACAATACGGTTATGGTTCATATTAGACATTTACGGGAAAAGTTGTTTCAGATTATGGGCCACAGAGAGTTGATCAAAACAGTCTGGGGCGTTGGGTATAAGATAGATGATTAAATATCGCCGTTTAAAATTTAAAATGATGTTTCAAACGATTCTCCTGGGAACTTTTATTGCTGGAATCGGTTATTTTATTTTAGAATTCTTGATCGATGGCATCTGGCAGGCTCCCTTTGCGGACGCCTTTGTCCATGTTTGTAAAAGCATTGGTATGGATGATGTCAGTGCGGTGGCACTCTATAGCTCCATCTTTCGGCAAAACAAGGCATTTTTGGTGGGGATTGTATTTCTCATCCTGTTGATTATCGCCTTTTATTTTTCCATGTCCACCTTTACTTATTACATGGAACAGATTGAGACGGGAATTGAGAACATTTTGATTGAATCTGAGGAGTACATCGAATTGGATCCGGTTTTGATGCCGTTGGAACAAAAGTTAAATTCCATCAAGACCAATATCAAAGAACAGCAACTGAAAAACAGCCGCAATGAACAGAGAAAAAATGATCTGGTGGTGTACCTGGCCCATGATTTAAAGACTCCGCTCACCTCTGTGATCGCTTATCTTTCTATTTTGGCAGAGGATCCAAACCTCCCTCTGGAACAGAGAGCAAAATATGCCAACATTTCTTTGGAGAAGGCCATTCGTCTGGGGGAACTGATCGATGAATTTTTTGAGATTACTCGCTACAATCTTTCCAATATCATCTTGGAGAAGGGTGAGATTTCTCTGGATATGATGATGGAACAGATTGCCGACGAATTTTATCTTCTCTTTGAACAAAAGGGAATGCGCTGTGACTTATCCATCGAGGATGACATCTATTTGATGGGGGATCCCGATCGACTTGCCCGGGTATTTGATAATATTATCCGCAATGCTATCAGTTACAGCTACGACAAAACACCGATTGCCATTATGGCAAAACGACTGGGAGAGGACCATGTGGAGATACGATTCCGCAATCAAGGGAAAGAGATTGCTGCCCACAAGTTGTCCCATATATTTGAGAAATTTTATCGTTTGGATGATGCCAGATCCTCCAAAACCGGCGGTTCCGGTCTGGGACTTGCCATTGCAAAGGAGATTGTGGAACTTCATCAGGGAACTATCGAGGCTATCAGTAATGCCCAATATACCGAATTTATAGTGACATTGCCGTGTCTGCCGCCTAAGGGAGAATGAAAAAGATGAGAAAAAAGAAGAAAAAAATCTATGTTGTAGGACATAAGAATCCAGATACAGATTCCATTTGTTCTGCCATTGCCTATGCAAATTTAAAAAATATTTTAAATACCGATGAGAATATTACCTATGTACCAAAAAGAGCCGGTGAGATCAACGAGGAGACACAGTTTGTCTTAAATTATTTTGAGGCAAAATCACCAGATTTTGTGATGGACGTAAAACCAAAGGTAAAGGATATTGAAATCCGAGAAGTGGACGGTATTGCCAAGGACTTATCCTTAAAGAAGGCTTGGGATATTATGAGAGGCAGCCGTATTGTTTCTCTTCCTATTGTAGAGGACAAAAAATTACAGGGAATTATTACTGTCGGAGACATTGCCTATTCCAACATGGATGTATACGACAATACTATGGTATCCAAAGCCTGTACTAGTTACTCTAATATCGTAGACACCATTCACGGTGAGATTATTGTGGGAGACATTACAAAGTATTTTGATAAAGGTAACATTATTGTGGCAACAGCAAATCCGGATTTGATGGAAAACTATATCAATGAACACGATATGGTTATTTTGGGAAATCGCTATGAATCTCAGCTTTGTGCCATCGAAATGGGTGCTTCCTGTATCGTTGTCTGCATGGGAAGTCCTGTATCCATGACCATCCGAAAATTGGCGAAGGAAAAAGGGGTAACCATTATTTCCAGCCCTTACGATACCTTTACCGTGATTCGTCTGATCAGTCACAGTATGCCGGTAAGCTACTATATGACAAAGGAACATCTCGTTACCTTTACCACCACAGATTATGTGGATGATATCCAGAAAATCATGGTAAAACATAAGTTCCGTGATTTCCCAATCCTTGATAAAAACGGTGATTTTATCGGTATGATTTCCCGTCGTAACTTGCTGGATTTAAAGCGCAGACAGTTAATTTTGGTGGATCACAATGAGACCAACCAGGCAGTGGATGGCTTTGAGGAGGCAGAAATCTTAGAAATCATTGACCACCACAGACTGGGAAATATTGAGACAGTCAATCCGGTGTATTTTAGAAATCAGCCGGTGGGATGTACCGCCACTATAATTACACAGATGTATCAGGAATATAATGTGACCATCGAGCCAAAGATTGCGGGACTTCTCTGTTCTGCCATCATTTCCGATACGTTGATGTATCGTTCCCCAACTTGCACACCGCTAGATCAGATGACAGCAGAATATCTGGCAAAGATTGCAGGAATCGAAGTGGAAGCCTACGCAAAAGATATGTTTACGGCTGGAAGCAATCTGAAGGATAAATCTGCGGAAGAGATTTTTTTCCAGGATTTCAAAAAATTTATTTCTGGAGATATTGTTTTTGGTGTGGGACAGATCAGTTTCATGGATCCAGAAGAGCTGCAAATTATTAAAGCAAAATTAAAGGATTACATTGCCAAAGCAAGAGAAGTGCAAAATGTAAATATGATTTTCTTCCTCTTAACCAGTATTTTAGACCAGTCTACGGAGGTAATCTTTACGGGAGAGGGTGCAGCGGAAGCGCTAGAGAAAGCATTTGGCATTCACACAGAAGAGGGATCTGCCATGATTCCAAACCTGGTATCCAGAAAAAAACAATTTATTCCAGATATGTTGCTGGCATTGGGTGATGCTTGATTGTGAAAAATGTGACAACAATCCCGGTTTCAAAGGGAAGGTTTGGTCATAATGATAGAAAAAGTACGTGTAATACCAAAAATATATCATTGTACAAAAATAACCAGACAAAAAATTGCTAGTTTATAGCATGACATTTCCAAAAGGTTGTTGTATTATAATTATAGTAATCCCCTAAGTTAAAGGTTAGTATTAAGTGAAGGATGTTCGCCTCGAGTTTTGCCCCTCTTGGTGAGCATCTTTTGCATTATACGGGGATTTTTTGTTTTGTAGAAAATATACAGGATACGCTATGTTTGAATTAAAAAATAATACCATCAAAACCTCAGTCCGAAATCTGGTGGAATTTATCTTCCGAAGGGGAGATATTGTAACAGGGCGAAGTCCCATTGCATCAGAAAAATCTATGGAAGCAGGCACAAGGATTCATAAAAAAATCCAAAAATCAAAGCCCGTTTCCTATCAGGCGGAGGTTCCTTTAAAAAAGACAATATCATACGAACATTACGATGTGGTTGTGGAAGGTCGGGCAGATGGCATCGATAAGAGAACGGAGGGCGTTTTGATTGACGAGATCAAGGGCACCTACCGCAATCTGGATCATCTTACATCAGCAGAATATGTACACCAAGCGCAGGCGATGTGCTACGGTCACATGTATCTGATGGATCATCCTTTAGAGGAAATCACCATTCAGATTACCTACTGCAATATGGATACGGAGGAGACAAAGTATTTTGCGGAGGTTTGGAAGAGGGAAGATTTGGAAGAATGGTTCGAGGAGATGATGGATGCCTTTCGTCTCTTTACGGATCTTCTCTATCAATTTAAGGAGGAGTACACCGTATCGGCGAAAGAACTTTCTTTTCCATTTTCTTATCGGGAAGGACAGCGTGAGATGACTGCTGCCGTATACTACGCCATTCGGGAAAAGAAAAAGTTGTTCGTTCAGGCACCAACAGGGGTGGGGAAAACTATGTCTACCATCTTTCCCGCCATCAAAGCGCTGGGAGAAGAAAGGGCAACTCGAATTTTTTATCTCACAGCAAAAAACATTACCGGCACAGTGGCGGAGGAGAGTATGACCTTGCTGCGAAAAAATGGTCTTTTGATCCGTTCCGTCTCCATTACGGCCAAAGATAAACTCTGCGTTTGTGACAAAAGGGACTGCAATCCTTCCTCCTGTTCTCGAGCGGCAGGACATTTTGACCGGGTAAATGAAGCACTCTACGAACTAATTCGAGAGGAATATCACATAAACCGAGAGATAGTGTTAGACTATGCGGATCGTTATCAGGTTTGCCCCTATGAGCTTTGTCTGGATGCCAGCAATTTCGCTGAAATGATT
>CAYLUV010000106.1:0-7232 GCA_964386955.1 uncultured Lachnospiraceae bacterium | reverse complement strand
CTTTTGTGGCTATGGAAGGAAAAATATCAGCTCACTTTGGGGGCTGTGTATTGTCATCATGGCATTCGCGGAGCAGAAGCCGATGAGGATGGTGCCTTTGTGCGAACATTTTGTGAAGAAAGAGGGATTTCTTTTTACGAAGTTAGGGAAAAGGTGGAGGAACGGGCAAAAAGACGAAAAATTTCAGTGGAAGAAGCGGGAAGAGAGTTTCGCTATGAAACCTTTGGGCATATTATGAAGGAGGAGGGATATTCTGTCCTGGCTCTTGCACATCATGCCAATGACCGGGCGGAAACGATGCTGTTTCATCTGGCCAGGGGAACCAATCTTTCTGGTCTTTGTGCGATGGAGCCGGTGCGACAGGGAAAAATGGGGGAAAAGATTATTCGACCCCTTCTTTGGACGGAGCGAGAAGAGATAGAAGCCTGGCTGTTGAATCGACAGATTTCTTGGCGAACGGATTCTACCAATCTGTCGGATCTTTATACTAGAAATCGTCTTCGTCATTACGGAATTCCGGTGCTTCGGGAAGTGAACGAAAAAGCCGTGTCCCACATGGGAGAGACGGCAGATGCGGTGTACGAGGCCTTGGATTTTATCCGAGGGCAGCAACGAGAACTGGAAAAACGCTGCGTCACTTTGGATGCAGAGAAAAAAAGAGCAGTAATTGTTATTTCTCTTTTAAAGGAAGCACATCGCTATATGCAAAAGGCGGTGCTCTATCAGGTGATGGCGGAACTGCTGGGAGAAAAGAAGGATATTTCTAAAGTTCATGTGGAACAGCTTCTGGGATTGATGGAAAATCAGTCTGGCAAGGAGATTTCTTTGGGACGCGGACTTTTTGGTCGACGGGAATATGAGAATTTGCTTCTTTTTTTTAGAGAAGAAAATGAACAAGATAAGAAGGAACTTTTGGAAGGAATTCAGATTAAAATGGAATGCTGTCCTTATATAGGACAGGAAATTTCAAAAAATGAGTATACGAAATACTTTGATTGTGATAAAATAAAAGATAATTTGGTCTTGCGACACTGGCAGGAGGGGGATTATCTATATCTTCGTGAAGATGGCGGTAAAAAGAAATTGAACCGCTATTTTATAGATGAGAAGATTCCGGCGGAAAAGCGAAAGGAGATTCCTTTGCTAGCAGATGGCAGTCATGTTGTCTGGTTGATAGGACATCGAATCAGTTCCTATTACAAGGTGACGGAGAAGACCAAAAATTTATTAATTATCCATGTACAAAACAAAGGTTAGAAAAGGAGAATACCCATGGCAGATAAAATTTCAGTTATGTTGTCAGAAGAGGAAGTTGATGCAAAAATTGCAGAACTTGGTGCACAGATCAGCAAAGATTACGAGGGAAAAGAGATTCATCTGATTTGCATCTTAAAGGGAGGCGTATTTTTTGCCTGTGAATTAGCAAAGAGAATCACAGTTCCAGTATCTTTGGACTTTATGTCTGTATCCAGCTATGGAAACAGCAAAGAATCTTCCGGTATTGTTAAGATTGTAAAGGACTTAGACGAACCATTGGAAGGAAAACATGTACTGATCGTGGAGGATATCATTGACTCCGGTAAGACATTGAATCATCTGATTCCAATGCTTCATTCTAGAAATCCAGAAGATATCAAACTCTGCGCTTTATTAAGCAAACCATCCAGAAGAGAAGCAGAAGTGGATATTCATTATCTCGGTTTTGAAATTCCAGATGCCTTTGTAGTGGGATATGGACTTGACTATGCTCAGAAATACAGAAACCTTCCGTTTATCGGAGTGGTGGAAGACGACGAGTAAGGAGAGGAGACGAAAAATTGAATAGAAATGCAAGAAGCGGACTTAGTTTTTATATTCTGCTATTGGTAATCGTCGGCGCGCTGCTTTATGCATCTTCCTGGCTGGAAAATAATACAGCCTACCAGTATACGGAGAATACTTTTTTGACGGATCTGCAAAAGGGAAACGTGGAAAACGTTACCGTGATGCCGAACCAGGAAGTTCCTACCGGAAGCATTAAAGTTTCGTTAAAGAGTGGGGACAGTAAGAGTTTTTATACTACCGATGTAAATGATGTGATCGACAGTGTGAAGAAGGAAGACAGTCAGGTGGAGATTTACACCACCAATGTGCAAAAACCAGGCTGGCTGGAAGAATTTATGCCTACCATTATTCTCGGTGTAGTGCTTATTTTCTTTATGATGATGTTTATGAATCAGGGAAATGCAGGCAACGCCAAGATGATGAATTTTGGAAAGAGCCGGGCGAAGAAACAGGTAGGGCCAAGTGAAGTAACCTTTGCCAACGTGGCGGGACTTCAGGAGGAAAAGGAAGAACTGAAGGAGATTGTGGACTTCTTAAAGGCACCAGGTAAATTTATTGATGTAGGTGCGAGAATTCCCAAGGGAGTACTGTTAGTAGGACCTCCGGGAACAGGAAAGACCCTTCTTGCCAAAGCAGTGGCAGGAGAGGCCGGCGTTCCATTTTTCAGTATTTCTGGTTCTGATTTTGTGGAGATGTTCGTAGGTGTTGGTGCATCCCGTGTTAGAGACTTATTTGAGGAAGGCAAGAAGAACGCCCCATGTATTATCTTTATCGATGAGATTGACGCTGTGGCAAGACAGCGAGGAAGCGGTCTTGGAGGCGGACACGATGAGAGAGAGCAGACATTAAATCAGCTTCTAGTGGAGATGGACGGTTTTGCTGTCAATGAAGGTATTATTGTGATGGCAGCTACTAACCGTGTAGATATCTTAGATCCTGCTATTTTAAGACCGGGACGTTTTGACCGTAAGGTTGTAGTGGGAAGACCGGATGTAAAGGGCAGAGAAGAGATTTTACAGGTCCATGTGAAAGGAAAATCTCTGGGAGATGACGTAGATCTCAAGGAAGTTGCAAGAACCACTGCAGGATTTTCAGGCGCAGATTTGGAAAACCTTATGAACGAGTCTGCTATTTATGCAGCCAGGGAAAATCGAAAATTCATCAAAAAAGAGGACATCGATAAGGCCTTTATTAAAGTAGGAATTGGTACGGAGAAAAAGAGCCGTCTGATTCCAGAAAAGACAAGAAAGATTACAGCTTATCACGAGGCTGGACACGCTATTTTATTCCATGTGATGCCGGATATGGAGCCGGTATATACTATTTCTATTATTCCAACGGGAGTGGGTGCTGCAGGTTATACTATGCCCCTTCCGGAGAATGACAACATGTTCCTGACTAAAGGAAAGATGCTGCAGGAGATCAAAGTAGATTTGGCGGGACGTATTGCGGAAGAGCTAATCTTTGATGATATTACCACGGGAGCATCTCAGGATATCAAGGTGGCGACAAAAACTGCCCGTTCTATGGTGACAGAGTACGGTATGTCTGAAAAAGTAGGAATGATTCATTATGGTGATGACAACGGCGATGAGGTGTTCTTAGGAAGAGACTTGGGTCACGCTAGAAACTACGGAGAAGAAGTGGCAACCCTGATTGATCAGGAAGTAAAACGCATTATTGATGAGTGTTATGCCGAGACAAAGGAAATCCTCATAGAGAATATGGATGTCCTTCATCGATGTGCAGATCTGCTTTTAGAAAAAGAGAGAGTGGATCGAAGCGAATTTGAGGCGCTGTTTGGGGAGAGCATTGTTTCCGAAGTATAGGAATAGCTGCTTTTGACAGAGGCCAAAAAGGAGGCAGAGAATGAAGAAAATAATCTTAGGATTGCTTATTGTACTGATTGCTATTGTGGGGATTGGCATTGTAAAGGGAGAAGACATTATGAATGCCATATTTTATGATATGGATGCCACCATGGATCTTCCAAAAAACCTCTACGATGATGCCAGTCTTACTAAGGGGACAATAGAAAAAAAAGAGGAAACGACAGATGTGTACGTGGCGGATGTGAGGGATTATCTTTCACTTAGAGAAGAGCCAAGTGGCAGAGGCAAGGTGATTGATAAACTGGCACCGCAGACGGAGATAGAGATTATCAGTGAGGATACGGCTCCTTACGTGCAGGTTTATGTTCCTGAACTTGACAAAGAGGGCTATGTACATCAAGATTATATAGCAAAAAAAGACAATTAGATTGACTGATACAAAAGGAGAAAAATAAAATGTCAGCGTACAACAAAACATTATTGACAGATTTATATGAACTGACAATGATGCAGGGATATTTTAAACATGATAACAAAGAAGAAGTAGTATTCGATGTGTTTTATAGAAAAAATCCTTCTGGAAACGGCTATGCCATTGCCTGTGGATTGGAACAGGTCATTGAATATGTAAAAGAACTTTCTTTTTCTTATGATGATATTGAATATTTGAGAAGTTTGGAGATTTTCGATACAGATTTCTTAGATTATCTGGCTGGATTCCATTTTACAGGAAGCATCTATGCAGTGCCAGAGGGAACGGTAGTATTTCCACAGGAACCTCTGTTAAAGATTGTGGCACCGATTATGGAAGCACAGTTGGTGGAGACTGCCATCTTAAATATTATCAATCATCAGAGTTTGATCGCTACGAAGGCTTCCCGCGTTTGCTATGCAGCAAGGGGAAATGGCGTTATGGAGTTTGGTTTACGACGAGCACAGGGGCCAGATGCTGGTGTGTATGGCGCGAGAGCGGCAGTGATTGGCGGCTGTATTGGTACTTCTAATGTACTTACTGGCTCCATGTTTGGGGTTCCAGTACTTGGCACACATGCCCACAGCTGGGTTATGAGTTTCCCAGACGAGTATACTGCATTTAAAACATACGCTAAGATGTATCCAGACGCATGTATTTTGTTGGTAGATACGTATGATACATTAAAGCAGGGTGTGCCAAATGCCATCCGTGTATTTAAAGAGATGAGGGAAGAAGGCATCGAGACGAAGAAGTATGGTATCCGACTGGATAGTGGAGACCTTGCTTACCTTTCCAAAAAAGCGAGAAAGATGCTGGATGATGCAGGATTCCCAGATGCAATTATTTCTGCATCCAGTGATTTGGATGAGTATTTGATTGACAGTTTGATGAATCAGGGTGCAAAGATTACTTCCTGGGGTGTAGGAACTAACCTGATCACTTCAGCAGACTGTCCAGCCTTCGGCGGTGTTTACAAATTGGCAGCAGTGAGAGGCGAGGGAGAGGAAGAATTTACAGCGAAGATTAAGATTTCTGAAAATCCAGCCAAAATCACAAACCCAGGAAACAAGAAGATTTATCGTATTTACGACAAAGAGACAGGCAAGATTAGAGCAGATCTTATTTGTCTGGAAGGAGAAACCTACGATGAATCCAGAGATTTGAAGATCTTTGATCCAATCGAGACATGGAAAAAACTGACCATCAAGGGCGGTTCCTATAGACTTCGCGAACTGTTGGTGCCAATCTTTGAGCAGGGACGTTGTGTCTATGAGTCTCCAACTACTATGGAGATTAAGACAATCTGCGAAAAAGAGTTAGAGACTCTTTGGGATGAATCCAGACGTCTGGTAAATCCACAGGAGGTATATGTGGATCTCAGCAAGCCTCTGTATCAGTTGAAACAGGATCTGTTGAATGCCAGCGAAGAAGAATAAAACTTGACAAAAAACAAAATATATACTATCATATAACCACTTGTGGGCGCGATTTGTATGACAGATTGTGACTCAGTATTATATGTAAATACGAAGATAGAGACAGTAGATTCTGCTTGAAACCAACAGCGAGTCCGGGATAGTGTGAGCCGGGAGGGAGTAGACGGAGTTGAACATCACTCTTGAGTAGCAGGCTGAACACTTTTTTGGTTAGTAAGTTGTGCCGGCTGCCGCCGTTACCGGCTCGCATATGTTAGTATGTTAAATAGGTGGTATAAATGAAATGATGGCTTCATCCTGTTTACAGGGTGGAGCCTTTTTATATAGGAAGAGAAATTTTTTCTATATAAAGACGTGTCGGAATCAGCGGCACATTTCATTCCTATTTAATTGAAAGGTTTTATTTAAAAGGAGGAAATCACCGTGTATCAGAAAGTAGATACGAACATGAATTTCGTGGAACGCGAAAAGAAGATTGAAAAGTTCTGGAAAGATGAAAAGATTTTTGAAAAGAGTATGGAATTAAAGGAAGGCTGTCCTTCCTACGTATTCTACGACGGACCTCCAACTGCAAACGGAAAACCTCATATCGGACATGTTCTTACACGTGTTATCAAAGATATGATTCCTAGATACCAGACAATGAAGGGACACATGGTTCCTAGAAAGGCTGGATGGGATACTCACGGTCTTCCAGTAGAGTTGGAAGTGGAAAAGATGTTAGGCTTAGATGGCAAGGAACAAATCGAAGAGTATGGTCTGGAGCCATTTATCGGTCACTGTAAGGAAAGTGTTTGGAAATACAAAGGAATGTGGGAAGACTTCTCTAGCACCGTTGGTTTCTGGGCAGATATGGATGATCCATATGTAACATACCATGATGACTTTATTGAGTCTGAATGGTGGGCATTAAAAGAAATCTGGAACAAAGGTCTTTTATACAAGGGATACAAGATCGTTCCTTATTGCCCAAGATGTGGAACTCCTCTATCCTCCCACGAAGTGGCACAGGGATACAAGGATGTGAAGGAACGCTCCGCAGTAGTTCGTTTTAAAGTAAAAGACGAAGATGCATATATTCTTGCATGGACCACAACTCCATGGACACTGCCATCCAACGTAGCTCTCTGTGTAAACCCAGAGGAGACTTACTGTAAAGTAAACTGTGTGGATGGACATGTATACTACATGGCAGAAGCACTGTTAGACAAAATCCTTTCTCCATTGGCAGAAGAAGGAGAAAAGGCATACGAAGTACTGGAAACTTACAAAGGGAAAGATTTAGAGTACAAAGAGTATGAGCCATTATTCCCATTTGTAGATGTAAAGAAGAAAGCATATTTTGTAACATGCGACACTTACGTTACATTGACAGACGGTACTGGTGTTGTTCATATTGCACCTGCTTTTGGTGAGGATGACTCTAAGGTAGGAAGAAACTACGATCTTCCATTTGTACAGTTGGTAGACGGCAAAGGAGAGATGACAGCAGAGACTCCTTGGGCTGGTACTTTCTGTAAGAATGCCGATCCAGAAGTATTAAAAGACTTGGAAGCAAGAGGACTTCTCTTCTCTGCTCCTAAATTTGAGCATAGTTATCCACATTGCTGGAGATGTGATACACCACTGATCTACTATGCACGTGAGTCCTGGTTTATCAAGATG
>CAYLUV010000105.1:0-7373 GCA_964386955.1 uncultured Lachnospiraceae bacterium | reverse complement strand
GAACAAGGACGAGGCCTTTAAAAAATATGTGGGAGAGGGCTGTCCTTATTATATTCCAAGGGAATACATTCCCTATGAGCAGGCGATTTCCTGGATTCAGCAGGCGGGAGGTCTTGCTATTCTTGCTCATCCGTATCTTTACGGTTTTTCGGAGCCGAAGGTGCGACAGATGTTAGAAGAACTAAAGGAGGCTGGACTGGAGGGACTGGAAGCCTATCATTCCTCCGCCAACAATGGCCAGAGCAATCTGCTGCGGGAATATGCAAAAAAATATGAGCTTTTGGTAAGTGGCGGCTCTGACTTTCATGGCAGCAACAAGCCCTATGTGCACCTAGGAGTAGGAAAAGGAAATCTTAGAATCACTGATTATGTGTATGAAAAATTGGTGCAGAGGCAGGTATGATTTTTTTATCCCCTGCATACCTTGTAGAAAGACAGAGAGGATAGAAGGATGCGGAATCGGCAGAGTTTTGGAAGGGTGTTAAAGGGTCTGGTGGCGGCATATCTGGTTTCAGCAGGATGTTTGCTTATGTTGGCCCTTGCCCTTTGGAAATGGCATTTATCTGAAATGGCAGTGAACGGAGTGATGATAGGAATCTATGTGATTTCTACTTTGGCAGGTGGATTTTATCTTGGAAAAAAACAGCGAGAGAAAAAGTTCTTATGGGGAATTCTGTTGGGATTTTGTTATGTTTTTTTGCTGTTATTTGCTAATGGGGTGATGAATGGACCGACTGGTCTGATTAGTAAAGAGACACTTACCGTCGCTGCAATCTGTGTGCTGGGTGGTATGCTTGGAGGCATGATTTCCTAGATTTTGGACTATTTTTATCTGATTTTTTGAAAAGACACTTATTTTACCAGAAATAGGTGTCTTTTTTCATATACACACCGATGAAAATCGCAAATTTTTTACATTTTACTGGAAAATTGTAAAGGGGTATGCTAAAATAGACAAGATATGTTCTAAATACAAATATAGAAAGGAAGTATGAACAAATGAGCAAGAAAAGCAGAGGCATGCAGCCAAAGAAGAAAGCTGCCATTTCTCTTGTGATTTTCCTTATTCTTTCCATTTTCTGTGGCTATATTGCAGGCTTTGGTATTGGTAAGGAAAAGAAGGGCCGCGCAGAAAACATTAAGCTTGGTCTTGATCTGGCTGGCGGTGTCAGCATTACATACGAAGTCGTAGGTGACAATCCTAGCGAAACAGATATCAAAGATACCGTTTATAAGCTCCAGAAACGTGTGGAATCCTACAGTACAGAGGCGAGCGCATATCAGGAAGGCGAGAACCGTATCGTTGTAGAAATCCCAGGGGTATCCAATGCCAATGAGATTTTAGAGGCTCTCGGTAAACCAGGTGCCCTCAATTTCTCCACAGAGGATGGAGAATCTGTTTTGACTGGTTCTAACATTAAGAGTGCAGAACCTGCCCAGGCAGACGAGAATGGTATTATGAAATACTATGTAAAACTTACTATGGATGAGGCGGGAGCAGAGGCTTTTGCCACAGCCACAACCAACAACATTGGAAAGACAATCTACATTTCCTACGATGGTGAAGTAGTAAGTGCTCCAATTGTTAACTCCGCTATCACAGGAGGCGAGTGTGTAATCGAAGGTATGGAAAGCTGGGAAGCAGCAGATCAGTTGGCTTCTACCATCCGTATCGGTGCCCTCCCACTGGAATTAAAGGAACTTCGTTCCAACGTAGTGGCAGCCCAGTTAGGTAATGATGCAGTGGAGAGCAGTTTAAAGGCAGGTGCCGTAGGTGTAGCACTGATTTGTGTATTTATGATCTTTGTCTATGCACTGCCAGGTCTTTGCGCATCCATCGCACTGGTTGTATACATTATTTTAACACTCCTTGCGTTAAATGGATTTAACGTAACACTGACTCTTCCAGGTATCGCCGGTGTGCTTCTTTCCATTGGTATGGCAGTAGATGCCAACGTTATTATCTTTACCCGTATCAAGGAAGAAATTAGAAATGGTATGTCTGTACAGACAGCCATCAAGAATGGTTTTGACAAGGCGAGATCTGCCATCGTAGATGGTAACGTGACTACTCTTATTGCAGCAGTAGTACTTTGGGTCAAGGGCTCTGGTACCGTAATCGGTTTTGCACAGACATTGGCCATCGGTATTGTATTATCCATGTTTACAGCGCTGGTTATTACAAAAATTTTAGTAGAAGCAGTATACCAGTTTGGTGCCAAAGATCCAAAATGGTATGGTAAACTTCGTGAGTTTAAATCCTGGAACTATATCAAAGTCAGCAAGATCTGTGGTATCGTATCCATCGTGATCATTGCCCTTGGATTTGTATTTATGCCAATCAACAAGGCAAATAAAGACATCAACAACTACTTAAACTTCAGCTTAGAGTTCATCGGTGGTACTTCTATGACACTGGAGATGAACGACAAAGCGGACATCACAGACGAATTTGAAGACGAAGTGTGTGATCTGGTAGGAGATATTGCGAAGACAACATCTGTACAGAGCCAGAAAGTAACAGACGGCAATCAGCTTGTTGTTAAAACTGTTGAACTTACGGTAGATCAGCGTGAAGAACTTCAGAGTACATTGGAAGAAAAATATGACATCAAATCCTTCCAGACAGAGAACATCAGTGCCAGCGTAAGTTCTGAGATGCAGTCTGACGCTATCGTTGCAGTTACTATTGCAGCAATCTGTATGTTGATTTACATCGCATTCCGATTCAGCGATGTACGTTTTGGTGCCAGCGCCGTTATTGCATTGCTCCATGACGTTTTAATTGTTCTTACATGCTACTCTGTATTCAAACTTTCCGTTGGTAATACATTTATTGCATGTATGCTTACGATTTTAGGTTACTCCATCAATGCGACCATCGTTATCTTTGACCGTATTCGTGAGAACTTAAATGAGAAAGGTCTTGCAAAGGCGAACTTAGAAGAGATTGTTAACTTGAGTATCAGTCAGACCTTTACAAGATCCATCAACACATCCATCACAACATTTATCACAGTATTTGTTCTTTACATCATGGGTGTAGCAGCCATCAAAGAATTTGCATTTAGCTTGATGGCAGGTGTTATTTGCGGTGCATACTCTTCCGTATGCTTAACAGGACCAATCTGGTATTTCCTCAAGAAATCCCAGGAAAAGAAAGCTCTTGCAGCAAAAGGTTCCAAAAAGAAAAAAAGAAAATAGGCATTAGCTAAAATTTTTCGGGTGCGGTTTTTCGAAATCGCACCCTTTTTGCGTCTCTGTCGGTGGAAATTCCGATTTTCCTGTGCTATAATCATGCCTGGACCAAAAGAAATGAGGAAATAAAATGGAACGTTGGGTTGTTTTAAATAAAAAAGCCGATTTTTATGGCATTGGTGCGAAGTATCATATTGATCCTGTCACTGCCCGATTGATTCGAAACCGAGATGTGATAGAAGATGATGAGATTGCGATGTATCTTCAAGGCACTATAAAGGATATGCATGCTGGAGACCAAATGAAGGATATGGAAAAGGCGGTCTCCCTGTTGGCAAAAAAAATTCGGGAGCAAAAGCGGATTCGCATTATATCCGATTATGATGTGGACGGAGTATGTTCCAATTACATATTGTATCAAGGACTTTCAGCCTGTGGTGCCTTGGTAGATTACAAGATTCCTGACCGTATGAAGGATGGCTATGGAATCAATGAAAACTTGATTTTGCAGGCCTATGAGGATGGTATTGATACCATTTTGACCTGTGACAATGGCATTGCAGCCTATGACCAGATTGCCTACGGAAAAAGTCTTTCTATGACGATTATTGTGACAGATCATCACGATGTACCCTTTGAAGAGGAAGCAGGGGAGAAACGATACCGGGTTCCTCCGGCGGATGCAGTGGTAAATCCGAAACAGCAGGATTGTAGGTATCCTTATAAGAAAATCTGCGGTGCTGTGGTGGCACTGAAATTGATAATCTGCCTCTATGAAGCCTTTCATAAGCCAAAGGATGCCTGGGAGGAATTCATAGAGTTTGGTGCCATTGCTACGGTTTGCGATGTGATGGAGCTGCAGGATGAGAACCGCATTTTGGTAAGAGAAGGGCTAAAACGTTTGAGCAGGACAAAACATGTAGGTCTTTGTGCCCTAAAGGAAGCGACGGGATTAAGTGGGAAAGAGATTACTTCCTATCACCTAGGTTTTGTCATCGGACCTTGTATCAATGCTTCCGGGCGTTTGCAGTCTGCGGAGATAGCACTTTCCCTTCTTCTTTGCAAGGAACGGGAAAAAGCCTTGGATCTTGCTCTTCAATTGAAGGAACTCAATGAGGAGCGAAAAGCTATGACGGCGGAAGGGGTAGAACAGGCTATTGCTCGAATTGAGGAGACAGAAGGGTATAAGGATAAGGTACTGGTGGTGTATTTACCGGGCTGCCATGAGAGTTTGGCGGGCATTATAGCAGGGCGTGTGCGTGAAAAATACAATAAGCCGGTCTTTGTGCTGACGGACAGCGAAGATGGCGGATTGAAGGGCTCTGGAAGATCTATTGAAGCCTACTCTATGTTCGACGAGATGACAAAGGTGAAGGATTTGATGACAAAATACGGCGGTCATCCTATGGCGGCTGGGCTCAGCCTTCCCAAAGAAAATTTGGAGACATTTCAGAAACGGCTCAATACACTTTCCACTTTGACCGAGAATGATTTTGTGGAGAAGGTGTTGATTGATATTCCTATGCCTATCTCCTATATATCAGAGAAATTGGTGGAGGAATTATCCCTCCTAGAACCCTTTGGTACAGCCAATCCAAAGCCGCTGTTTGCCCAGAAAAATCTCTCTGTTTTGAGTGCCCGCATTCTGGGAGCAAATAGAAATGTGCTGAAAATGAAGCTGGCAGATGAACAGGGATATGAGATGGAAGGCATTTATTTCGGAAATATAGCGGAATTTAATGAATATGTATCTTCTCAATTCGGGGAAAATGAGTTAGAATGTATATATCAGGGACGGAGAAATTCTGTCCATATGGCATTTACCTACTATCCGGATATCAACGAATTTCGAGGTGTAAAGACTCTTCAGTTGGTGATTCGGAATTATTCGTAATGGCTGATGAAGCCGGGAATATTGGGCAGATGCGTGAAACAAAAGGAGAACAAAGACAATATGACGATTGATCAGGATATTAGAGTGGTTGGACTGGATTTGGACAGCACTCTTTTGAAAGATGATAAGACCATTTCGGAGTATACAAAAAAGACGCTTGAGGAAGCTTGCCGACGAGGAATCTATGTGATGCCAGCCACAGGAAGAACAAGAAGTGCCATTCCGGAATGTGTAGAATCGGTGAATGGGATTCGCTATGCGGTATGTTCCAATGGAGCGTCGGTGGTAGATCTTAAAACAGGGGAGGAATTTTACTCTGCTAAGATCGACTATGGGCGGTCGCTGGAATTATACGATATATTGGATGCCTATGGAACCATGTTTGATTGCTACATCGAAGGAGATGGATACACCGAAAGACGTTTTTTTGATCATTTGGATGCCTACGGGGTGGAACCTCATATCCAGACGATGATTAAAAAGAAGCGAAATCCGGTGGATGATTTAAAAGCAACCATCATAAAGCTGGGAAAACCGGTAGAGAAATTTAACATGTTTTTCTTAGATCTCGCAGAGAGAGACCGGGTATGTCAGGAACTTTCTGAAATTCCAGGCTTAAAGATAACCAGCTCCCTGCGAAACAATCTGGAAATTAATGCTGAGGATTGCAATAAAGGTGCAGCCCTTCTTGGATTTGCTCAGCGAATGGGATTTACCCGAGAACAGGTGATGTGCTGTGGGGATGGAAACAATGACTATGATATGGTGTGCATGTGCGGCGTAGGAGTTGCCATGATGAATGCTGTGGAACCTTTGAAGGAAGCGGCTGATTACATCACATATAGCAATGAGGAAGATGGCGTTGCCAAAGCTATAGAACGCTTATGCATGAGAATGCAGGATAGATTACAGAATTAAAGGAAGAAGCATATAGGAAGGTGTATTATGAAGAGATTAGAAGATTATGTAGTTACAATTCCAGATTTTCCGGAACCAGGTGTTATGTTTCGGGATGTAACCTCTATTTTAGAAAATGCAGACGGCTTAAAACTTGCGATTCATGAACTGCAGAAAAAATTGGCGGGAGTAGAATTTGACACCATCGCAGGTGCGGAAGCCAGAGGATTTATCTTTGGTATGCCCCTTGCATACAACAAAGGCAAAAGTTTTATTCCTGTAAGAAAAGCGGGCAAACTTCCTAGAGAGACCGTAAAGGCAGAGTACGACTTAGAGTATGGCAAAGCAGCCATTGAAATTCACAAAGATTCCATTATGCCGGGACAGAGAGTGGTATTTATTGATGACCTTCTCGCTACAGGCGGCACAGCGGAGGCGGCAGTAAAGCTCATCGAAAGCCTCGGCGGAAAAGTAGTGAAGGTTCTTTTTCTTATGGAATTGGAGGGACTTCACGGCAGAGACAAATTAAAGGGATATGATGTGGAGACAGTGATCTCTTATCCTGGCAAATAAAACAACAAAAGAAAAGCTCACAAAGCAGATGGAAAATTCTGTTTTGTGAGCTTTTTTGCTTTAGTTGTCTTCTTCAGAGGAAACAAATTTCTGACGTTTCTTTGCGCCTGCTTCGGAATCTAAGTATTCATCGTAGGTTGTCATCTTATCGATAAGGGAACCATCTTCTTTAATCTCCATAATACGGTTTGCTGTAGTCTGTACAAACTGGTGATCCTGAGAAGCGAAGAGGGCCACTCCAGGGAATTTGATCATACCGTTATTTAATGCGGTGATGGATTCCATATCTAAGTGGTTGGTAGGCTCATCTAAAATCATTGTATTTGCACCGGAGATCATCATGCGAGAGAGAAGACAGCGTACTTTTTCTCCACCGGAAAGGACAGAAGTTTTCTTTAAGGCATCGTCACCGGAGAATAACATTCTTCCTAAGAAGCCGCGGACAAACTGCATATCATCGCTGTCTGTGTACTGTGCCAGCCATTCTACAATATTGTAGTCTCCGTCAAAGATACCGGAGTTGTCTTTTGGAAAATAAGCCTGGGAAGTGGTAACACCCCATTTGAATTCTCCTTCGTCCGGTTCCATCTCACCAGCCAGAATCTTGAAAAGAGTTGTGGTGGCGATGGTATTTGGTCCCACAAAGGCAACCTTGTCGTCACGGTTTAAGATAAAGGAGATGTTGTCCAGAATCTTAACACCGTCAATGGTCTTGGAAATGCCGGATACCTGTAATACTTCGTTTCCAATCTCACGGAAAGGTTTGAAGTCAATATATGGATATTTACGGCTGGATGGACGAATATCATCC
>CAYLUV010000104.1:0-7509 GCA_964386955.1 uncultured Lachnospiraceae bacterium | reverse complement strand
GCACTGCAAGTCCTTTTTATGTATTTTGATTTATCTGTTGTTGATAATCTTTGTGAGTTCAACGGGGTCAACAATCTTACCGTCCTTATAAACACGCATATTGCCGGAAGCAATTTCGTCGATAAGAATAACTTCGTCGTTGTTGTAACCAAATTCAAATTTGATATCCCAAAGGTCAAGACCGATAGATTTCAGATCGTCAGCTACGATTTTTGTGATTTTTAATGTCTGTTCCTTCATGCTTTCAAACATATCAAGGGACATAACACCGAGAGCAGCAAGACCTTCTGCAGTAACAAGAGGATCACCTAATGCATCGTTTTTGAATGTACATTCTACGTAACCACCTTTTAAAGGAGTTCCGTCTTCGATATATTCACCATATCTTCTGATAAAGCTGCCTGTTGCAACGAGACGACAGATAACTTCGAGACCATGACCAAATACAGTAGCTGGAAGAACTTCCATAGTAGCATTTTCTACATCAGCGCTAACGTAGTGAGTCTTGATACCAGCTTCTTTTAATAATTCAAAGTAATGGATAGAAGTCTTTAAGTTTTCTCTTCCGATACCTTCAATAGTTAAACCAACGCTGTTTTCACCTGGATCAAATACGCCGTCTTTTCCAGTGCAGTCATCTTTAAATTTTAATAATACATTTCCATTTTCAAGACTGTATACGTTCTTTGTTTTACCTTCATAAATCTTTTGCATAACGATTCTCCTTTTATTCTGTCAGTCTGTGAGGTAATACCTTTTTACTTAACTACTTTAACACAAAAATTTTTCGGTTACAATTGTGCAATTTATAAGAAATTTGTATCAAAAATCGTGAATATACATAAAAAATAAATAAAAAGGCATAAAAAAGGATAGAATGACGAATTCGTGAAAAAAATGGAAAAGACTGAAATCTTAGCACTAAACTTGCGGAGGAAGGGATATTGTAGCCTGCCGGAGCAAAATGTATAATTATCGTATAAAACATAAAAAAATGTACAGGAGGGGTAGTATGAGCAAGATTACAGTGATGATTGCCGATGACAATGATGCATTGGTGGAGGAACTGAAGGGGTTGATTAACGGGGAGAGCGACATGGAAGTGATCGGGGCTGTGGGGGACGGCTTAGAGGCATTTCAAATGTTGGAAGAGCGAAAGCCCCATGTAGTACTTTTGGATATGATTATGCCGTCTTTGGATGGACTGGCGCTGTTGGAGCGAGTATCTCAGGATGTGAAAAAAGAAACCTCATTTATTGTCCTGTCTGCCATGGGACAAGAGAGCATTGCAGAGGAGGCGTTTTTGCTGGGAGCTAAATATTTTCTGTTAAAACCTTTTGATAAGGACAGTCTTTTAAAGAAAATCCGACAGGCTGGGAAGAGCCGAGTGCTTCTCAAAAAAGAAGGTTCCAGAATAGGAAGAGAGGGAAGGCAGGAGGAATCCTTTTCCTTAGAAATGGTGGTGACAGACATTATCCATGAGATTGGGGTACCGGCCCATATCAAGGGATACCAATACCTACGAGACTCTATTATGATGGCAGTTCATGATATGGACATTTTAAATTCCATAACAAAACAGCTTTACCCAGCCATCGCCCTTAGAAATCATACCACGGCAAGTCGGGTGGAGCGGGCTATCCGCCATGCTATTGAGGTGGCTTGGAATCGAGGGAAGATGGATACCATAGATGCGCTGTTTGGCTACACCATTCATGCAGGAAAGGGAAAACCCACAAACTCAGAGTTTATTGCATTGATTGCTGACAAGATTCGACTGGAATATCGGGATCAAATAAAGGAGGATGCGTATGGGACAGAGACTTCACGTTATAGTTGCTGAAAAAGATTTGCGGGATGCCTATCGGTTAAAACTTTATTTGGAGGAACAGGAGGAGATAGAGGAAGTGAGAGCGCTGACTGACGGCAGACAAACCTATGAGGCAATCCGGGAAAGTCTCCCTGATGTGGTGATTTTGGACACGGAACTTGCCAATATGGATGGGCTGACAATCCTGGAACGGCTTCGGAAAGAGCGAGTGGCAGAGGCGTGTATTTTTCTCTTTGTATCTTCCGTTAGCAGTGACGCTTTGGTTGGAAGGGCTTCTAAGCTGCGAGCCTCCTATTATTTACTTCGTCCCTATCATATGGAAAGTATTTACAAGCGCATTTTAAAAAATAGAAAAGGAATGTCTCCCATGCTGGAAGAAAATAATCTGGAAACAGAGGTTACAAAGGTGATTCGGGAGTTGGGCATTCCGGCCCATATCAAAGGTTATCATTATGTGCGGGAAAGTATTATTCTTGCGGTAAATGACATGAATATCCTAAATTACATAACAAAACTTTTGTATCCCACCATTGCAAAAAAATATAAGACCACATCCAGTTCGGTGGAGAGAGCCATTCGTCATGCCATCGAGGTGGCATTTTCCAGAGGGCAGGTAGAACTTTTGGAGGAAATGTTTGGTCATGGAACCATGGGAAAGGAAAAACCGACAAATTCGGAATTTATCGCCCATTTGGCAGATAAAATGAGGCTGGAACATCATTTGTAGAAATAAAGTTAAAGTTGTGGCGAGTCAAAGGTCTGTGTTATAATAAAAAAAAGATTTTTGATGGGAGCGTGACATAGTATGAAGAAGATTTTATATGTGGCAGCAGAGTGTGTACCCTTTATTAAGACTGGAGGATTGGCAGATGTAGTGGGAACATTGCCAAAGACCTTTTCCAAGGAAGAGGCGGATGTTCGTGTGGTAATTCCAAACTATGCCTGCATCAAGAAGGAGTGGAAAGAAAAGATGGAGGACGTGACCTCCTTTACCATGGATCTTTCTTGGCGTAATCAGTATGTGGGAATCAAAACATTGGAATACGAGGGAATTACCTTCTACTTTATTGACAATGAGTTTTACTTTGCCGGTTCTGCCCCATACAGCACCATGGAGGGTGATATTGAGAAGTTTTGTTATTTTTCCAAGGCGGCTTTAGCCATCTGCCAGGTTCTTGATTTCCAGCCAGATATCATTCACTGTCATGATTGGCAGGCGGGACTTCTTCCTGTGTATCTGAAGACGCAGTTTGCGGCGAATCCATTTTATCGAAAGATTAAGACCGTATTTACTATTCACAACCTGCAGTATCAGGGAATGACAGGTATTGACCGTATGAAAGATTTGTCTGGACTTCCAAACGAGGTGTTTACTGCGGACAAGTTAGAGTGTTACGGCGGCGCCAATATGTTAAAGGGTGGACTTACCTATGCAGATGAGATTACCACCGTAAGTGACAGTTATGCTCAGGAAATCCAGATGCCATATTATGGGGAGAAACTGGATGGCTTGTTACGGGCTCGAAAAGACAGTCTTACTGGCATTGTCAATGGAATTGACTACGATATTTATAATCCGATGACAGATTCGATGATTTTGCATCATTATAATGTGGAGGATAGAAAAGCGGGAAAAGCAGCCAACAAGCTGGCACTGCAAAAAAGACTGGGATTACCGGAAAATCCGGAAGTTTTCACCATCGGTATTATTTCTCGTTTGGCAGATCAGAAAGGCTTTGATCTCTTTGACTATGTGATGGATGATATTTGTAAGGAAGATGTGCAGTTTATTCTTCTTGGCTCTGGAGAGGCGCGCTATGAAAATATGTTCCTCTACTACGCAGGAAAATACCCAACCATCGCCTCTGCAACCATTGGCTACGATGACAGTCTTTCTAAGATGATCTATGCAGGCTGTGATGCCATTTTGATGCCATCTCGATTTGAGCCATGTGGACTTTGCCAGTTGATGGCCCTTCGTTACGGTACCGTGCCGGTGGTAAGGGAGACAGGCGGACTTAGAGATACGGTAGAGCCATACAATGAGGTAGAACACACAGGAACAGGATTTTCTTTTGCCAACTACAACGCCCATGACATGTTGAATGCCATTCAGCGGACGAAGGAAGTGTACTACCAGAATAAGGAAGACTGGGACGGTATTGTGAAGCGGGGCATGGAGAAGGATTTCTCATGGAAACGTTCTGCGGATGTATATATGAATCTCTATAAAAAGATGTAAAAAAGAGGGAGTATCGCCTGAACTGTTTGAACCAGTTCGGGCGATACTCCCTTTCTGAATTATAATTATTCGATTTCTTGAATGCCGGTAATATCCGGTTCAATCAAAAGAGACCAGTTTGTGTGATAAATAACAAAACCAGGGTTTGACTTTGGTGGTTTTTTCAGGTTTCGACGTTCTGTGTAGTCGATTTCCACCTTAGGTGCCTGACGTCCCTTTGAATAGTAGGCAGCGAGGCGACCGGCTTCCTCATAGGTTCTGTCTGGAAGCTCATCGGCAGTCTCCAATTTTACGATAACGTGGGAGCCAGCCATATCCTTGGCGTGGAACCACATATCTTTGCCGTTGGCAAACTTGAAGGTAAGTTCCTCGTTTTGATAGTTATTTTTTCCCACATACATATGAAATCCGTCGGAGGAAATATAGTGAAGGGGTTTTCCCTTTTCTATTTTTCCTTTTTTTGCATTTTTGCCGCCTTTTCGTTTCATATAGCCGTATTCAATCAGTTCTTCCTTAATGTCGGTAAGATCCACTTCCAGAGTGGCCATATCCAGAGCGGTTAAAATAGACTCCAAGTGGTCAATCTGATGTTTTGTCTCCACCGTAAGCTCTGTCAGTGCCTCGTAGGTACGTTTGAGCTTATTGTATCTTGCAAAGTAGGAGGAGGCATTTTCCATGGCATTCTTCGTGTTGTCCAGGGGAATGGTAATCTCCTCATTGGTGTAATAGTTGAGACAGGTGAGAGTCTTTGCACCTGGTTCCAGGCCGTAGCCGTAGGTGTGGAGCAGTTCTCCGTATACCTTATATTTGTCACGCTTTTCTGTGTCCTGAAGCTGGCGAAGCTGCAGATCGTATTTTTTCAAGCTGCGGTCCAGGGCAGTGGTAATAATGCGGCGAAGATCCGAAGATTTCTGACGAATTCTTGTGGTGGATTCCTTCAAGGCATAGTATTCTTCCAACAACTGGGAGATGGAGGAGAAGCTGCGATGCTCCACATTTCCGTAGTGAGTCAGTGGAATGGAAGAAAATTCTACTGCTTCCCCCTCAAAAAGCACGATGGAAGGGGAATAGTTTCCTGCTGAAATATCTGCGGCAAGCTGTGATGCGGCTTCGTAGATGTTATCCTGTTCCCTTGGCAGCAGACTGTCTGCGGAAATCTTGCTGTCTAAACCAGCCTGATAGCAGATTTCTCTGGCAACTACCGGGCTGATACCCTGAAGACTGGTGTAAATTGCTTTTTCTAGAGGCATATTTTTAGAAAAACAGAGGTTTTCAAAGGTATCCTTGGTTACAGATAATAGGCATTCTTTATCCTGTCCTGGGGGCAGAATATAGTCTCTTCCGGGAAGTACTTCTCTTACAGAGCTAACCTGGAAAGAAACGTGCTTGATACTGTCGATGATCTTGTCTTCAGCGGTGGCAAAGATAATATTGCTGTGTTTGCCCATGATCTCCACGATCAATTTCTTTACACAAAGATCCCCCATCTCATCCACATGTTCGATATGGAGAATCAGGATACGCTCCATGCCCGGCTGGGTCACATCGAGGATTTTGCCGTTCATCAAATATTTGCGAAGCAGCATACAAAAGTTAGGAGCAATCATAGGATTGCTCTTTGCTTTTTCAGTAAGGTAGACCAGAGGGAGAGAGGCACTGGCAGAGAGAAGTAGGCGATAGGTCTGTCTCTGATTCTTGATCACCAGATGAATCTCGTCCTTTTCTGGCTGATAGATTTTATTGATGCGGCCTCCCAGTAAGGTCTCTTTTAATTCTTTTTTTAAATTACTAATGACTAATCCGTCAAAAGCCATAATAGTGTCTCCTTAGTGGTATAATTTCTGGTTTTCGTACTGTGGTTCACAGGTAAGACCAATACCAAGTTTCTTTAATAATTTAATATCTACATTAGATAAGATAACGGAGGTGTGAACCTGAGCACCGTTAAGCTGAGAGAGAACGGAAAGGGCTTTCTTTGCATTCTCGTCTTCCTCTGCACTAGTAGAGAGGGCAATCAGTACCTCATCTGTGTGAAGTCTTGGGTTTTTGCTTCCTAGATAAGAGGTCTTTAATGTCTGGATTGGACGAATGGCATCTGGAGAAATCAGATGTACGTTGTCCTCAATGCCTGCGATCTCTTTTAAGGCATTCAGTAAGAGCGCGGAACAAGCACCCAGAAGATCCGTGGTCTTTCCTGTTACAATCTTACCGTTTGGAAGTTCCATGGCAGCAATTGGGGAGTGGTAATCCTTCATCATTTCATGGACTTTCTTGGCAGCAGGGCGGTCATCCAATTTTACCTTTGCCTGTTTTAAGAGAAGTTCCAGTTTGAATACGGTATCTGCTTTTCCAACACCGCTTACTTCCTCCACCGCTGCGGTATAGTAACGGCGTACAATCTCCTGACGGGAGGCTTCCATACATGCTTCGTCATCGTAAATGCAGTTTCCAGCCATATTTACGCCCATGTCGGTAGGAGATTTGTATGGGCTTTCTCCATAGATCAATTCAAACATAGCATTTAAGACAGGGAAAATCTCCACATCGCGGTTGTAGTTTACGGTAGTTTCGCCGTAGGCTTCCAGATGGAATGGGTCAATCATGTTGACGTCATTCAGATCCGCTGTGGCAGCTTCATAGGCTAAGTTGACAGGATGCTTCAGTGGGAGATTCCAGATTGGGAATGTCTCAAATTTGGCATAACCTGCGCGGATGCCGCGTTTGTGTTCGTGGTAGAGCTGGGAGAGACAGGTAGCCATCTTTCCGCTTCCTGGTCCCGGTGCAGTGATAACAACCAGAGGACGTTCTGTCTCAATATAATCATTTCTTCCAAAGCCGTTGTCGCTGACGATGTGCTGGATATTGGTAGGATATCCTTCAATAAGGTAATGACGGTATACTTTGATGCCGGCAGATTCCAGTCTCTCTTTAAAGTTATCTGCGCTGGCCTGTCCTGCATACTGTGTGATTACCACACTGCCTACATAGAGGCTCTTTTCCCGGAATATATCAATAAGGCGGAGTACATCCAGATCATAGGTGATGCCTAAATCTCCGCGGATTTTGTTCTTTTCAATGTCAGATGCGCTGATGACAATAACAATCTCAGCCTGTTCCTTCAACTGAAGTAACATTCTCAACTTGCTGTCAGGCTCAAATCCCGGTAATACGCGGGAAGCATGGTAGTCGTCAAAGAGTTTGCCTCCAAATTCCAGATATAATTTATTGTCAAAGTGGCCAATTCTTTCTCTAATGTGCTCGGACTGTAGAGATAAATATTTATCGTTGTCAAATCCCTGTTTCATAGTTTGTGCCTTCCTTCCATGTGATAGATTGCGTTTTATTGCCTAAGGGATTGGGATGCCGTTTTTGGCGTTTCAATCCTTCTGTTTATAACAACAAACAGATACCATCATCGTACCACATTCTCTTTTTT
>CAYLUV010000103.1:0-7666 GCA_964386955.1 uncultured Lachnospiraceae bacterium | reverse complement strand
CCCAAATATAGGTTACCTGATGAGGTTCCATCGCCTTTAAAAGCCGCTGCCAAAGGTCGATATTTTTCACTGGCTCCTTTTTGGAATTTCTCCAGTTGTTTTTCAGCCATCCTTTGATCCATCCGTCATTGAATGCCTTCACCAGATACTGAGAATCGGAGTACAATTCCACCTGACAAGGCTTAATCAATGCCTCCAAACCGACGATTGCCGCCATCAATTCCATGCGGTTATTGGTGGTCTTTTTATACCCCGCCGAAAACTCTCTTTCGTGTACCTGTCCCTTTGGATCGATATATTCTAAAACTGTGCCATATCCGCCCGGTCCATCTGGGTTTCCTCTGGCTGAACCGTCTGTATAAATCGTTACTTTCATCATTTCCTCCTCTTTTTTTATTTCACGAAATCAACCTGTTGCTCTCTCCTGTTTTCCGAAAGCAACATCTATCTTTTTTATGTTTTGACCTGTTTAGTATATTATTTTGCCATTTTAATGTCAATGCACAAAAAACAACGCCCCTTTCTTCCTTTGACATATTTTAAAATTTCCTTTCATATACTTTCCTGTAAGAAGCCATATTGTTAAGAAAGAGAGGGAACACCTATGAAAACCAGCAATTTATATAAAGATATCAAAGCCAGAACGGGAGGGGATATCTATATCGGCGTGGTAGGACCCGTCCGTACTGGAAAATCTACCTTTATCAAGCATTTTATGGAACTGATCGTACTTCCTAATATGGAGCCATCTCCTCTTCGTGAGCGAGCAAAGGATGAACTTCCCCAGGCCTCCGGCGGAAAGACCATTATGACAACAGAGCCAAAATTTATTCCACAGGAAGCCGCCCACATTACCTTGGGGGACGGACTTTCCATGAAGGTGCGGCTCATCGACTGTGTTGGCTATATGGTAGAGGGCGCATCCGGACACATGGAAAATGAGCAGGAACGGTTGGTAAAAACTCCTTGGTATGACTACGAAATTCCTTTTACCAAAGCCGCTGAAATTGGCACCAAAAAGGTAATCACCGATCACTCCACCGTGGGAATCGTTATCACTGCTGATGGCAGCTTCGGAGAGTTGGAACGTGCTCAATACGAAGCGGCAGAGCAAAAGACCATCGAGGAGTTAAAACAGCTGCGAAAACCTTTTGTATTACTCCTAAATTCTCAATATCCACACAATCCCAACACCATAACGCTGGCCGCTAGCCTAAAGGAAAAATATGCCTGTGATGTTCTACCTGTTAGCTGTGAACAGCTACGAAAGGAAGATATTTTAACGATTTTAAAAAGCATCTTGTTGGAGTTTCCAGTCACCTCTTTGAATTTTTACATACCAAAATGGGTGGAAGCCCTTCCACCGTCCCATTGGTTAAAGGCAGCTCTTTTAGAAACCCTTCAAGAAGGACTCTCCAGCATGCAAAAAATGAAGGATCTATACACTCAGAGTTTTCCAGAAAATCCATACATACAGTCCATTAAAATACAGGAAATTCATTTAGATTCCGGTCGGGTGGATATTGCCGTCAGCTTTGACGAAATATACTATTATAATATTCTCAGTGATCTCATCGGTATTCCAATCAGCAATGAATATGATTTTATCGATACCATCCGAGATTTGGCATCTAAAAAAATGGAATATGAGGAGGCAGCCGCTGCCCTTGCCACTGCTAGAGAACAGGGATACAGTATTTTAAAACCAACTCGCTCTGACGTAACCCTAAAAGAACCGGAAATCATTCGCCATGGCAGCAAATATGGCGTAAAAATTCAAGCAAGCGCCCCTTCCATTCACCTAATCAAAGCCAATATTTCCACCGAGATTGCCCCTATCGTGGGCACAGAGGAACAGGCCAGAGATTTGGTGGATTATATGAAAGAGGAATCTTCCGGGGAAGACTCCTCCATCTGGAATGTCAACATTTTTGGAAAAACCATGGAGCAGATGGTCAACGAAGGCATCCAGACAAAAGCCTCCAAAATCAACAGTGACAGCCAACAAAAGCTGCAAAACACCATGGAGAAAATTGTAAATGAGGGAAATGGAGGCATGGTCTGCATTATTATCTAGGATTCTTCAAAAATTCTCCTACACTGAAACGAAATTTACATCCTCCTATTACGCAAAAAATACCAAGGGATCTTCTACTTAGCAAAATCCCTTGGTATTTCTATTCACATCTTACTCTATAGTTCCATCCTACGTCTACGGCTCAATGGTCTCAAACAACACATTTCCGTTAACTGTACGATCAAATTTGGCGCCATTCAATATGGTGGATTTGAATACTTTTTGCACTTCATTCTTGGTGATGGCATGATTTCTTTCAAAAAGCTGCTTGCAGATTTTCTTGTGATCGTAACGACTGCCGTATAAAGCCGCCCAGCGGATACCATAGTCCTTCAGCAGATTCTTGTTTACATTGAGTTTTCCATTGTAATTATAGACGTGCAAAAACAGTGGATTGGTCTTGGCGTCCCTCGGTCTGCCATGGACAGACTTACCGCATACAATAATGGAAAAATAGCAGTTCTCCTGTGTCTTCGCCAGCTCTTCCTCCGCCTTTCTCACACGATTTTCTATGGCTTCTGCCATGTTGATGTTGTCAAACATAGTCTCTTCTTTTCCTTCTTGATGATCCAGAACCGGATCTAAGATTGCCTTGCAATAGGGAATCTTACCTGCAAAGGCAACGATAAAATCTTCATTGATCTTAAAAACTTTGCGGTAATGCTCACTTAGCACATTCCCCTCTTTATCCATCACTCTCTGATCTCCGGCTACTATGATAAAATCTTTATTTCCACCTGCTAACACCAAACTCATGGGTACTGTCCTCCAACACTTTCTTCTAAAGGTATACTGTCACAGCAAAATGTACACCAGCAGAATTCAAACTATTATCGTTATTTTACCACACATTTTCCTGTATTGAAATATTTTTCTTGACCAAAATACACAAAAAAGCTATCCTAATTAGGAAAAGGAGGTCCTTTATGACAAAACAGGAATTACAAAATAGATTAGATGAAATATATCAAAACTGCGAAAAGGATAACACCACACTCTTATCCGAACATACCATTCAGACGATGCATAGTCTCTGCTGCGGTAGTTCCGAAAGTAGCACTTATCGAACCAATCCCCTTTCTCCTATGGGAAAAGGCCACAAGCCACCTCTGCCAGAGGATATCGCTCACTTTATGAAACATTTTATGAATCAGATGGAAACATCTCGCATCATGTTTCATCCGGTGGAATTTGCAGCCATTGCCTACAAACGGCTGTTGGACATCTGCCCCTTTGAAGGACACAATGAGGAGACGGCTTCCTTCTTTTTAAATCTGCTTTTAGCTAGAGATGGCTACCCAGTGGTAAAACGTCCTTCCTCTCTTCCTGGCTATGAAGAAGCCATGGAAAAAGCTCGAATTATGCCATTTCCAGATACTGATCCGCTGACTATTTTAATTGCCACTGCAATTTTGGAAGGATCTATGTAAAAAAATGTCTTTTTGGGGATTCTCCACTTACAGAATGTCCCCTAAACGATATTTTCATTTAATAAAAAAAGAACACCTGCAGACCGCCTAAAAAGGCGACTGCAGTGTGTTCTTTTTTGTTTAGGTAGATGATTACGCATTTTCCACTGGTTTTCGAAGTACACCAAGCAGTACTGCTGTAAGAATGGAACCTGCCACTAAGGCGATAATGTAGCCAAATGGGTTTCCAATAACGGAGATTACCCAGAAGCCGCCGTGTGGTGCCATCAGTGTACATCCAAATACCTGAGATAATGCTCCTGCAAAGGCGGAACCGATGAGGCAAGATGGAATCACATGAAGTGGATCCGCTGCCGCAAATGGGATAGCTCCCTCTGTGATAAAGGAAAGTCCCATAATAAAGTTCACCGGTGCTGCTTCTCTGTCTTTTTTCGTAAATTTATTTTTAAATAGTAAGGAGGCAAGGGCAATTCCAATCGGAGGAATCATGCCGCCAATCATAACAGAGGCCATAATGTGATAGTTTGCGGAGGCGATGGATGCTGTACCAAATACATAAGCGGCTTTGTTGAATGGGCCACCCATGTCAATCGCCATCATACCCCCAAGGATTGCTCCCAGTAAAATCTTACTGCTGCCATCTAAGGAAGCAAGGAATGTGTTTAATCCGGTATTTACTACTGCAATAATCGGGTTAAAGATTGCCATCAGGACACCGATCAGTAAAATACCTGCCACAGGATAGATCAGCATTGGTTTGATACCCTCTAAGCTGTCTGGAAGAACCTTGTCACAAATCTTTTTGAGACCAAGAACCAGGTATCCTGCTGCAAAACCGGCAAAGAGTGCTCCTAAAAATCCAGGACTTACACCGCCAGATGGATTGGCAAATGTCATACCACTAGATGCCAAAGCCCCGCCTACAAAACCAACGGCAAGACCAGGTCTATCTGCAATACTCATGGCAATATAACCTGCCAGGATAGGAAGCATGAAGTCAAAGGCTTTTCCACCTACAGTCTTAAAGAAAGCTGCCACTGGTGTATTCATACCAAAGTTAGAAGGATCCATGCTGTAGTCATCCAACATAAAGGCAATGGCAATGAGGATACCACCACCGATGACAAATGGAAGCATATGGGATACGCCATTCATCAAATCTTTGTAAATTTTTCGTCCTACACTCTCTGTCTCTGCTGCAGCTTCCTCCTGTGATACACCTTTTCCATCGCCATTGTGATGATAGATTGGTGCCTCTCCCGCAATAATCTTTTGAATCAATTCTTCTGCTTTGTGAATACCGTCTGCAACCTTCACCTGAATCACAGGTTTTCCTTCAAAACGTGCCATCTCCACCTGCTTGTCTGCTGCCACGATGATACCGTCACACTGTTCGATTTCTTCCTTTGTCAGTCTGTTTTTTACACCGCCGGAACCGTTGGTCTCCGCTTTTACCGCGTATCCTAACTTAGCCCCTGTTGTCTCCAATGCCTCTGCTGCCATAAATGTATGGGCAATTCCTGTTGGACAGGCGGTTACACAGAGCACACGGTATCCCTCTTTCTTCTGTTCCGTTTCTGGCTGTTTTACTATCTCTTTTTCTGTTGTCTCTTCCTGTTTTGCTTCCTCTGGAAATTTCTCCTTCTCCTTTGCATCGATAATATCCAGATATTCTTCCGGTGTCTTTGCCTGTAACAGGTTGCTGCGGAAAGTATCATCCATCAAAATGGTGGAGAGTCTGGAAAGCACTTCCAAATGAATGTCAGAACCTGCCTCCGGCGCTGCAATCATAAAGAACAGGTTTGTCAGTTCGCCATCTAAGGCATCACAGTCCACTCCTGCCGGAACGGTAATGGAAGCCAAACCCGGTGCCTTTACCGCCGCATTTTTGGTGTGTGGAATACAGATTCCTGCGCCAATGGCAGTTGGTCCCTGTTCCTCTCTCGCATAAATTCCTTTTTTGTATTCCTCTCTGTCTGTCAAATTCCCTGATGCATCCATTCGGTCTATCAAAATGTCAAAAGCCTCTTCCTTTGTAGCTGCCTTTGCCTGGAGAACAATACTCTCCTTTTGTAACAAATCCGTAATTTTCATCCCACTATCTCCTTTGATCTTCATCATTTCTAAAAGAGTCTGCTGTTAAAGTGTTTGATATAACTGGTCGATATAACTTTTTGTTGCCAATCCCTCTGAAAATGCAGTAGCACTTCCACAGGCTGTTCCAAGTTTCAGCGCATGTCCATAATCCCCTGTTGTCAAATATCCTGCCGTAAATCCTGCTACCATAGAGTCCCCTGCTCCCACAGAATTTATCACATTTCCCTTTGGTACACCCATCTTGTGTATCTCTTCCGCCTCAGTCACAAGGATTGCTCCATCTCCCGCCATGGAAATCAGCACATTTCTGGCACCTCGTTCCTGGAGTTTTTTTGCATAGGTAATAATCTCTTCCTCCGTCTCCAAGGTTACACCGAACATTTCTCCTAATTCGTGATTATTCGGTTTGATTAAAAATGGATGATACTGTAATACATTCAGCAGCAAATCCTTTGTGGCATCCACCACAATCTTTACTTCTCTGTTCTCTAATCTTGCCATGATCTGCTGATAAATATCCTCCGGCAATGTGTTTGGAATACTGCCTGCAAGAATCAAAATGTCGTTCTTTTCTAAGCAATCCAGCTTTTCAAAAAGCGCCTGAATGGCTTCTTCTGGAATATCTGGTCCCTGCCCATTGATTTCTGTTTCCTCCTGGGATTTCATCTTCACATTGATGCGAGACATCCCTTCTGGAAGATGGATAAAATCTGTAGTTATGCCCTGGGCCTTCACTCCATTTTCGATGGCTTCTCCTGTGAAACCTGCCGTAAATCCAAGTGCCACACTGGATACACCCAACTCTTTTAAAACGACAGATACATTGATTCCTTTGCCCCCGAAGAAAATGCTTTCCTGATAAACACGGTTAATGGTTCCTGTTTGAAAATCATTCACTTTCACTACATAGTCAAGTGCTGGATTAAAGGTAACCGTATAAATCATTGCTACACCTCCTTAATTATTGTGTAATCGTCATAGTTTTGCGCAGGTTTACGATCCGTCACAATCTGCGCGTCCCCTAAGTTTGCAAAAGTTATGCTGGAATCCATATTAAACTTGGAATGATCTGCCAAGATATAGGCTTCATAGGCTCGTTTCACTGCTTCCCCTTTCACACTGGCTTCCCTTACATCTGGGGTGGTGTATCCTCCTGTTATGGAGATACCGTTTGCTCCCAGGAATGCTTTCGTAAAATGATATGCCTGCATAGACTGAAAGGCTTCTATGCCTGTGATTACCTCCGTGGAGACTTTATATTCTCCACCGAGCAAATGCACCCGATACCCCTTCAATGCCAGCTTTCTGGCATGCATGATTCCATTTGTAACAAATTCTGCCGGCTTGTCAATGTAGTCAATCATCAGTTCTGTGGTAGAACCGGCATCCATAAATACAAAATCATTGGTTTCAATCAGGGAAGCGGCATAGCGGGCAATTCGCTTCTTCTCATCCAGATATAAAGTTGCCTTTGTTGTCATATCATACTCTACCGCTACAATCCCATGTCCGATCTTGGTGGCGCCACCATGTACCTTCACAAGTTTGCCCTGCTTATGAAGACTGTTCAGATCTCTTCGGATCGTAGATTCGGAACTGTCCAGCAATCTGGTAAGTTCAACTACTGTAATGGTCTTCTGCTCTTCTACATACTTTAATATCTGTTGTTGTCTTTCTTCTGTTAACATGTTTCCCTCGCTTCTCCTATAAGATACCATAGGTTTTATTTGACGTCAATCATTTTCATTCACTTTCATTCATATTCAGTCATTTTCTTTCATATTATACAAAAATAATATGATGATTTTGGTTGATTTTGACTGTTTCCAGTCTCTATTTTAACGAAAAATGACGGAATAGGCAAGATATTTTGATTTACACGTACACAAAAAAATCCCGGCTGTTTCCAACCGGGATTTCTTCGTATGTTTGTAATTAGAATTATTTTCTGAGACCTAAACGCTCGATTAATGTTCTGTATCTTTCGATATCAGTTTTCTTAAGGTAAGCAAGTAAACCTCTTCTCTGACCTACCATCTTAAGAAGACCTCTTCTAGAGTGG
>CAYLUV010000102.1:0-7802 GCA_964386955.1 uncultured Lachnospiraceae bacterium | reverse complement strand
TTCTAAGTATAAGAAAATTTGTTTTTAAATGTAAGTGATAGTGACGGTTTTGTGTCCATAAGAGATGTTTTATTTGTAACACAAAGAATTATAGAAAGAAGGGGTGGAATGATTAAACGAATAGGCAAACGAGAAGAAATTCTTATATTTCTTTTTCTTATGATGTTAATGACTACATCTTGTAATAGTACGGAACATAAGAATACCATTTCTCAGAATACGACGGAAGAAGACTACTCGAAAGTCTCACTTATGGGAATTCAAATCAAAGACGAAGGAATCTACTTTATGGATTTAGAACGTTCTTGTATGATGTTTTATGATTATAATCTGCAGGATGCTATTCCTATTTGTATGAAATCCAATTGTAATCATGACACCACGGATTGTGCTGCTTATAAAAAGAATGGTTATGCCTCTTCTTTTGGCTGTTATAAAGGATATTTATATTATATTGATGTGAACGATCCAGAATACTCTATCATAAAGAGTGAGAAAGATGGATCGCAACCAGTTGTTTTTTCTAAACTAAATGAAGGACAAGAATATGTAGACTGCAATACCAGTGCATCTATGATTTTTGCAGATGATAAGTTGTATCTATTTTGTACATATTCTTCTTTTGAGATAGATAAAGAAAATTATGGGATGGAAAAAGAAATAATATCAGTTGCACTTGTAACTGTAAATTTAAAGGATGGTTCTCTGGACAACAAAGTTATATTTAAGGAATGCGAGAATATTGATGTTGCTGATTTTGAAGGTTATCGGGACGGAATATTATATTTTCATTATGAACAAAAGATATATCAGTATGACCTTAAAAAAGGAGAACTAAAAGAAATCTATAATGGAACAGAAGAAAAGATACGTTACATGGATCTGAACGTAAAGGAGAAAAAATTATATTATACCACCTGGGATGATTCCTATGATTATGCTATGGAGAGAGATTTGTCTAATGACAAAGATCAGGAACTGTTTCGACTGGAAAGAGGCGATGATATCTATCTTGGCATCCGGTATTGGAAAGATAAGATATATTATATTCAATTTTCTGAATCTACTGAGACGGGAACTTATGGAAAATATGATTTGAAAGAGAAGGATTTCGAAGATGCAACAGAAGAAGAATATACCTATCTTCCAGAGGATTATTCAGATCATTGGACGTATGTTTTTATGGGAGATACCTACGCAATCTTTAAGATAGAGGACTATGAGAAAAAAGCATGGGATAAGTTTTTAGAATATCCGCTGATTGCAATAACAAGCAATAAATAAAATGAATGCCAGTAAGATAAAAATAGGAGTAACAAATTTCTTACAGGAGGTGGGAACGATGAAGAAGTATGCATTTAGTTTGTGTATTATCATTATCCTGATAAGCTGCACTGGTTGCAGTGAAAAAAAGAAAATGAATGATGAGAAAGTCGTGTTACAATGGAGCATGTTCGATAACGCTCGAAATCATGAGGTATATCTTAACGAGATTCTTGAAGAAAAGGGCTATCCATATGAAATTAAATTTGTTTCGGAAGACAGTGGTGAGACAGTGGATCTTTGGGAAGTGGGGGTATATGAGTGGGCAAAAGCTTATGATACAAATCAGAAAGCCAAAGAAGGTAAGTTGTTGGCTCTGGACAGTTTTTTAGAAAGCGAAGAAGGCAAAAGGCTAAAAGAGTGTTTCCCGGATACTGTATGGAATGCTTACAAAATAGATGGCAGTACTTATACCATTCCTTCTGTTGGATATGTCCCATTTAAAACAGCATATATATGGGATACATCATTGGCAGAAAAGTATGATATTCATCCGGAAACGTGGGACGAAAAACTATGGGAACATATGGATGAATTAAGAAGAGTATCGGAGGGAGAAGGAAACAAAGTACTGGCTTTTGAGACAAATTTATATAACATGGGAAAATTAAATGGATATACAGAAGCATTGGGACTTTATTATCCTTTTGTATATGATGAGATAAATGGTGGCAATCTGAAGTTTTTGTATGAGACAGAGCATTTTAAAGAAAACATGGAAGGATATAAAAAACTTTATGAGGCAGGAATTTGTAAAGATGATTTTGAGGAATCTGATGTTTTCCTGTATGTGGATTCAGTATTTGTCTCAGAAGCGGCAAAGGAGACGATGGAGCCTGGTTTTTGGGAAACTCATGCATATAAAGTGCTTTCTCAGGAACATCTTTGGGAGCTGTCTGTTACTGCAAGAGAAGTGGGAGTTTCTGTAAAGTCATCAAAACAGAACGAGGCTTTGAAGTTTATGACGTTACTGTATACGGATCCGGATCTTTCAAATGCACTGGCTTGGGGAAAGCTGGGGAGAGATTATGAGTTGGACAATGGCATAGCATGTCCGGTAGGAGATCCTGGATCATATTTAAATAATGTAGCAGCCGGTAATCGTTTGATCACCTATGTAGAACAGGGACAAGATCCAGATAAAGCAGAACTTTATTATAAATGGTTAGAGGAAATCCCTGTATCAAAACTTTCCGGATTTCGTTTCTCGGGTAAAAATGTGTCTGATGAACTGGAACAGTGTCTTGAGTTAAGCAGAAACATACAAAACTTAGGAGTTCTTGAGTTTTATGATAATTATTCTGCCATTATTGACGATTATAAAAAAGCGGGAATGGATAAGATTATGGAAGAATGGAATCGTCAGTTTACAGAGTTTAAGAATGGAGATTTATATGGAACTTAAAGTAGATAGCCTTTCAAAACGATATGGAAAAAAGAACGCCTTGCATAAGCTTAGTTTTACTCTTTCTGAGGGCGTATATGGGCTTTTGGGGCCAAATGGTGCCGGAAAATCTACATTTATGAATATATTAACTGGAAATGTGACGGCGGATAGTGGAAGTATTTATTGGAACGGCTCTAATATAAAAGAGAAACAAACGGAACGGAAGTTTAAAGAGCAATTGGGATATATGCCCCAGGCTCCCGTCATATACCGTGGATTTACAGTGTATGAATTTTTAAATTATATGGCTGTACTAAAAGGTCTGGAGAAGAAGCAAGCGGAAAAACAAATCCAGGAACTTCTTTCTAAGCTGGAACTAACAGAGATGAAGGAGAAACAGCTTACAGAACTTTCTGGTGGAATGCGGCAGAGAGTGATGCTGGCGCAGGCTATGCTGGGTGATCCCAAAATCCTAATCTTGGATGAACCTACAGCAGGACTGGATCCGAAGCAGAGGATTGCTGTGCGAAATCTGATTGCGGAGATTGCTTTTGATAAGATTGTAATCATTGCCACCCATGTAGTGCAGGATGTGGAATTTATTTCCAAAGAGATTTTGCTCATTGGAGACGGAGCAATCATCGAAAAGAGAGAAAGAGAGGACTTAATTTGCAAGATGGAAGATAAAGTCTTTGAAGTGCGGGTTTCCATGGATGAATATAAGGAAATACAGGAACGTTACCTTATTGGAAATGTAACAAAGGAGTGGGATCATGCTCTGGTGAGGATTGTAACAGATGAGATTCCGCAGACCTTGGATTATCAACCAGTGAAGGCAAATCTGGAGGATGTGTATCTGTATTATTTCCGAGAATAGGAGAGGCTTATGATAAAGTATGAATGGCTGAAATTAAAAAGAAATCCAGTCTTATATTTGATTCTGTTGGGGCTTTTTCTCCTAAATATAATTACATTGTTCTATCAAGGGCAGGCTTATCAGGAAGAGATCAGATGTTTTCCGAAGGAACAATCAGAAATTTATAAAGAATTGGAGAATATTCCAGAAGAAGAGAAGCTTTTCTGGTTAGAACAGGAGATAGAAAAAAGCAAAGAAGTAATGACGGATCGAAAAAATGCACTGCAGAGGGTGGAGGAACATATAAAAAGTACTGCTGATTACAATGGATATCTGGAAAATATCGTAAAGCGAGCAAAACAGGTTTCCTCCTCTGCACTCTTTTCTAATAACAGTTTTTATACGAAAAGTGCGGCTGCAAAAACAGTGAAGGCATACGATAAGTTAAATGGTTTAAAGGTGGAGGCGATAGATTCTCAGGGGTTTCTTTTGGTTACAGAATCAAAGATAACAAATCTTTGTCTTTTGCTTTTTACCTTGCTGTTTGTCTATTATGTGATTGGAATAGAACGAGAAGAGGGAACGGCTGCCTTCCTTCGGTCAATGAAATGGGGAGGTGCAAGGACAGCATGGTCTAAGTGTGTCACGGTATTTTTCGCTGTTTTTCTGGTATCCATACTTTTTTATGGGGCTGATATACTGATTGCACAGTGGCATTATGGTAAGATTTCCATGAACGACTGGGTGCAGTCTCTGAATGGCTATATCACTTGCAGTTTTAAGGTGACCACAGGACAGATGCTTTTTTTAGAGATTATGTCAAAAATTCTTGCAATGCTTTTTTTTGCAGTGGTTTTGATGACAATTTTCCTGTTTACTAGAAATATACGTCAGGCTGGAGTGGTAATCTTTTGTCTTTCTTTTGTGGAATGGAATCTTTATAAAAGGATTACTTATGAATCGCCCTTTGGCATTTTGAAGGCATGCAATATCTTTACTCTTTTAAATATAGAAAAAATATACAAACAGCTTACTTATGTAAATATTTTGGGATATCCATGTAGCATGGGAGTAGTTTTACTTCTTGTAGGAGTGTTTTTCCTGTTTGTCTTTTGCGCCATTAATATCTTGGGATATGATAGGGTGAGCCGTCAGGAATATTATAGCAATACAAAAAAAATTAGATTGATGCTTAAAACTCATTCCAGATGGAAGTCTTCTTTGGGATTCTGGGAAGGAAAAAAACTCTTTTTTGTACAAAAGGCTGGAGTGGTATGGATCGTATATTTGCTGTTGCTGACACTTTTTTTATCGCATTACACTATCTGGTTTACGGAAGAAGAGATGTATTATAAATACTACGCAAGGCGAATGACAGGTACGATTTCTGAAGAAAAGAAGGAATATCTGTTGTGGGAGAAGAGGAAGCTGGAGGAAAAAGAAGAGGTATCCGAAGAACATTGGAGTGCCTTTACTCATGTTGTAGAACAGACAGAACGAATCGGTGAGGAAGGATACTTTCTGGATGAAGTGGCTTATCAATCACTGTTGGACCAGGACGTTTGGTGTGCGGAGATCGGTGTCTTATATGTGTTCTTTGCACTGGGCTTTTTTGGCGTATTTATATATGAAAAAAATACGGGAATGCAGCAATTACTTCATTCCATCTATCACGGAAAGAAAAAGGTAAGAGATACAAAGTGGACGTGGTTTTTCGTAACTACGATACTTCTTTGTATACTCACGGATGGAATGGTTTCAGGATATCTGATGAACAAGCAGGGGATTTATAATCTTACTGTTTCGCTTCGTTATATAAGTGGATATGAGAGATTGGCAGTATTTTCTGTCTTGGCAGTCCTTATCATCAGATGTATTCTGCATATGTTGTGCGGTTTCCTTTTTCTATGGTGTATTGAAAAAATTTCAGAAAAGTTGGAACATACAGTACTGGTATTCATTGCAACAGTGGGATGTGGAGTGCTGTTGTTTGGACTAATTTGTCTGATACAAAAACAGGCTGCAATCTTTTAGAAGATTGCAGCCTGTTTTCATGAAAGCGATTGAATGATTTTATGTGTTATTTATTGTAATAAAAGAAAGGAATTTGTGAGGGGTATCTTAAAAGTACCCCTTCTGTGTCAGAACATCCAGTACATTTCTTCCTTCGAATGTACCGTCGATGATTCTTCTAGCTCGTTTGCTGTCACCAATGTTTAAGATTTCTACATCAGTGGAGCCAAAGGCTTCTTCTAATTTCTGGAAGAGAGCACCGTTTGCGCGCATACCGAGGCATACAAAACCGTAGTCAAACGGCAATTCGTATTCTCCCTCTGGACCGCTCAGTAAGAAGGAATTTTCTTTCACTTCTAAGAGTGCAGTGTTGGTAAGTTGTGCTACGCCGTGTTTTTTCATCATTGTCTTTGTATCGTTCTTTGTAACTGGATCAAGGTCACGACCAATCTGATCCATCATTTCTACGATGGATATGGAAGCACCGCGTGGTGCGAAAAATTCCACTACATCAAGACCTACTGCACCACCGCCTACAACAGCTACCGTTTTGCCGGACATATCTTCTGGATAGTTTTTAATCTGATCGATCATGCCGAGGATGGAAGCTACTTTACCGCCTTCCTTGTCAATCACATCGTGAAGTCCTTTGATTGGTGGAAGGAGAGGATTGGAGCCAGTGGCATTTACGATAATGTTTGGATTAAACTTCTTAATATTTTCCGCTGTTGCCTCAGTACCTGTAAAAATAAAGAGGTTGTTCAGATTTTTTGCTCGGTTCATTAAGTAAGCAGGAAAATCGCCGAGACGGTGTTTCGCAGGAATTTTGGAGATAATGGAGGAAAGCCCGCCTAAGGTTTCTTCTTTTTCTAACAAGAAGGTTGTACAGCCGACTTCTGCAGCAGTGCAGGCTGCCTCTAATCCGGCAGTACCGCCACCAATTACAACAACGTTGCAGTTTTTCTTGATCTTTTTGTCTTTATAAATGTCTCCTTCCAGTACAGATGGGTTTACGGTACAGCGAATTGGTCTGTTGAAACCGATTCGGTTTCCGGCACATCCGATGTTACAGGAGATACATTTTCTGATGTCATATTCTTTACCGGAAGCAACCTTATTTACCCATTGCTGGTCTGCGATTAAGCCACGTCCCATACCAATCAGATCTGCATCGCCGGAAGCTAACACTTTTTCTACTACAGCAGGGTCGCGGTAGTTACCCATGGAGATACATGGTTTTTCGAATTTTTCCTTTACTGCCTTTGCCATGTAAGAACGCCATCCGTCCTCAAAATAGTTGGCATCGATCTGATACTGAATGGAACCGTTTAAACCACAGGATACATCAAAAATGTCTACCTGATCGTTTAAGTAATCCAAATATTTTAAGCAATCTTCCAGTGTGTTTCCGCCAGCCATCAGCTCGTCGGCACTGAGTCTTAAAAGAATTGGGTAGTTTGGACCAGTCTGTTTTCTTACTTCGTCAATGATCATACGGCAAAAACGAGTTCTGTTTTCCATGGAGCCGCCAAATTCATCTGTTCTGTCATTGGTCAGTGGAGAAAGGAACTGGCTGATGAGATAGGAATGTCCTGCGTGGATTTCTACTGCATCAAAACCAGCAATCTGTGCTCTTCTTGCTGCTTCTCCATATTTTTTTACAATGTGAAGAATTTCTTCCTTTGTCAATGGACGAGGAATTTCGCCGCCTTCTTTGGATGGAATGTTGGAAGCAGATACTGGCTGCATATTGATACGGGAAGAAATGGCAGATGCACCGGCGTGGTTGATCTGAACGGCGATGCACGCACCGTGGCGGTGTACATTTTCACAGAGCTTAAATAAACGAGGGATATAGTTGTCCTGATCGATGCGAAGCTGTGTGGTACCGTTGGAACCCTGTGGAGAGTCCACGCTGGCATTTTCCACGATAATCAGACCAACACCGCCCTTGGCACGTTCCTCATAGTAGTTTAAGTGAAGAAAGCTCATCTCGCCATTTTGTTCCCCGTAGTTTGTTCCCATTGGCATCATAACGATACGGTTTTTGATAGTCATATTTTTTACTGTTAATGGTTCAAAAATGTGTGGATAGTTGGATCTCATTTGTATTTTCCTCCTTTGAATATCATGTTTTACTCATAAAATGCGATTACCGATGAATGTAAGTCTAAGTAATGGGTTGTAATCGATTGGTTTATTGTTTATGTTTTAACATAATTA
>CAYLUV010000101.1:3179-7938 GCA_964386955.1 uncultured Lachnospiraceae bacterium | reverse complement strand
GCACATGCAACACCATGAGGTGTGTCATATACTGCACCAAGTGTATGAGCCATAGAGTGAGCAATACCAAGACCTACGTTGGAATATGCCATAGCTGTTACGTACTGAGCAAGAGCCATGCCTTCACGTCCATCTGGATCGTTCTCTACTGCTGCACGGAGATTCTTAGCGATTAATTTGATTGCTTCTAAGTTGAGGCAGTCAGAAAGTGTCCAAGCACCTGCTGTTGTGTAACCTTCGATCGCATGTGTCAGAGCATCCATACCTGTGGAAGCTGTAAGTCCTTTTGGCATAGAGGACATCATGTCTGGGTCAACTACTGCAACGTCAGGAATATCGTTGTGGTCTACACAAACGAATTTACGTTTTTTCTCAACGTCTGTGATAACGTAGTTGATAGTAGATTCAGCACCTGTACCACCTGTTGTAGGAACAGCAATTGTGAATACAGTACGGTTCTTTGTAGGTGCAACACCTTCCAGAGAGCGAACATCATAAAATTCTGGGTTGTTTACGATGATACCGATACCTTTACCTGTATCCATAGAAGATCCGCCACCGATTGTGATCATGAAGTCAGCGCCACATGCTTTGTAAGCATCTACACCGTGCTGTACGTTCTCGATTGTTGGGTTTGGTTTGATATCTGTGTAAAGTTCATAAGCGATTCCGTTCTGTTCCAGAAGGTCTGTCACTTTCTTTGTTACACCGAATTTAACAAGATCAGGGTCGGAAGCAACGAATGCTTTCTTAAATCCTTTAGATGCTACGATACCTGGAATTTCATTGATAGCACCATGTCCATGATAAGAAATACCATTTAATACGAAACGATTCACTGCCATAATATTATCTCCTTTGCAAAATGCTGTTGATTTTTTCTATGTATGATTATAGACCACATTTGTATAATTGTCAATTTTTCATCAATATTTTTTCAAAAAAATTAGGCATAACATCCTAAAATCAACAAAACACCCGGAATCTTGTATGCAAAAACAACAAACAATTTGTGTTTTCTTGCTGTTTCCCCTTGTTTTTTTGTCAAATTTTTATAACAAACTTTCTTTTTCCAGCAATCTTTCCAAAATCACTTCTCCCATCTCATCTGCCGCCTTCATCACCTCTGCAATCTGTTCCTTGGAGATGTGTTCCAAATGAAAGCCCCCCGTGCATACCACCGTCACGCCAAGTTCTTTGCAAACCTTCTCTGCCAGCCTGCGGCACAAAAATTCATCCTTGTGCCCCGTGAGATTCCATACAGAGGCCGTGGCACTTCTCTTTCCATCGCCTGCAAGGGACGGGCGCGGCACCGCCTGCACCGCACATCCAATGTGAGGAGTATCGCCCCCTTCCACACACAGCAAGAGATCTTTTCCAATTCGTCCGGCACTCATTTTTAAAAATGTTCCGACAACGGCTCTTTCTTCTTCCGCAATCCACTTCATTTTCTACAGTCCTTTCCATCGGCGATATTCCGGCGCTTCTATTCCAAAAGGCTCCAAAAGTTTTGCCGCAGTGTGATACACCATCTCCTCTATGGTTTCCGGTTTATGATAAAAGGTCATCATCGGCGGTATGATACGCACTCCCGGTATGCGGGAAAGCTCTGCCATATTCCGCAAATGAATAGCACTTAACGGCGTTTCTCTGGCCGCCAACACCAATGTTCTTTGTTCCTTCATAGTGACATCTGCCGCCCGCAGCAATAAATTATCTGCGTAGCCGCTGTAAATTCCAGCAATTGTCTTCATGCTGCAGGGTACAATCAACATCCCCTCTGTGCGAAAAGAACCGCTTGCCGGTCCCGCCCCGATGTCTTTGGAATCCAACACATAATCTGCCAAAGATTCCACTTCCTTTACTGTTTCTTTCGTCTCATGCTCCAACGTAAGTTTGGCACTGTCTGTCATAATAAGATAGGATTCGAAGTCCTCTGCCTCTCGAATCAATTCCAGACACTTTATTAGGATTGGAATACCACTTGCCCCGGTGGCTCCCACAATGATTCGTTTTTTCATTTTTCTCCCTTTCTTCCCTACCAAAACAGAACTGCTATACATATTTCTTGATATCTACTTCCATGAATTGTGCTCTTTTAAAGCGTTCCTTCTGGTCATAAGGAACCGTACAGTCAAAAATGGTCTTGCAGGCAATGCCATGATCCCGAATACTCTTGGAACAGCTTGGATCATTGGAAGGATCCAGCGGATGACAGCGCACTCCCGGTATGGTGATAATATCTGCATCCCCCTGAAATCTCGTATTCATCGCCCAAAGTACATCGTTCATGTCAAAGCAGTCCACATCTTCGTCCACCAAAAAGACATGTTTTAATTCTGAAAATGCTGAAAATGCCAACAGTGCCGCCTGTCTCTGTCGTCCCTCATCACTGGCAGTTAATTTTTTAAACTGCAGTACCGCCATATATTTTCCACCACCGGAGGAGCTGCAGTATACATTTTGTAGTCTTCCCGGCATAGCTTTTTCCACCATGCCATAAATGCTGGCTTCCGTCGGAATACCTGCCAGGGACACATGTTCCTCACTCGGTCCAATACAAGTCTGCATAATCGGATTTTTTCTGTGGGTCACTGCGGTTACCTTAATCAGCCAACACTGGTCACTGGCTGGTCCCGTATACCCAGGAAATTCCGGCATAGCATATCCCGTATGGCTGTTTTGATCCTCCTGCACCCGCACATTTGGAATCACTTCTCCCTCAATTACATATTCTGCATTGGCGATGGCCATTTCATTTACAGTGAGACATTTACATAGTTCCACCGGCTCATTTCTAAGAGCACCAGCCACCGCCAGTTCATCGTATCCAAGAGGTGTCGTTGGCGGTTCAAAGCAAGAGCCAATCTCAATCGCTGGATCCACGCCGATACTGATAGAAATCGGAAGTTTCTGTCCCAATTCCTCCGCTCTCTCTGCCATAGCGCCGATATGTCTTGCACCCGGTGTAAAAAAGATAGAAAGTTCGTCTTTTCCTTGAATGCAAAGTCGATGAATGGTGACATCATGCACTCCTGTGTCCGGATGGGTCGCATAACACATGCCAAGGGTGATGTAAGGTCCCGCATCCACTGGTGTATTGGTTGGTGCCGGAACTAATTTGTAAAGGTCAAAATCAGCATCCTCCACTCGATGTACCACCTGCTGACAAGGAGCATCTCCCTTATATTCCACTGGTGGAATGGGATTTGCCACACTTTCATAAAGCATTTTTCCCAAATCCTCCGGTTTGGAATCCAAAAGAGCTGCCACTCTTTTTCGGCTGGCTAACAAGCCGATTGCCACTCTAGCTCCCGGATGTCCCTTTACTTTATTAAAAATCATAGCCGGACCTTCCTTTGTGGGACGCATAACTGTACCTCCCGCTCCCACATGGCGATACACACCCGCCAATTCTGCCATAGGATCTACTTCCACATCTGTCTCTATCAATTGCCCTGGCATTTCACACAACAATTCCAGTGCACTTCTTAAATCTTTTACTTTTTTCTTCATCGCTGCTTCCTTTCCGCAAAATAGCTCTTTTTTCTTCATTTTACCGACTCGAAATGGGGGAATCAATTCAATTTCAGACGCAAATGTTTCCAAATTGGAATGAATGAATTGACTTCCCATTCTCCTTCCTCTATAGTAAAAGTAATACATTTGCAGTATATGGGACACCCCTTTAAAACAGAAAAAAGGAGCATTTTCATCATGACCTTTGAACAACTACAGTATTTTATCGCCGCTGTGGAATCGGACACTTTTTTCGATGCGGCTGATAAATTGCATATTACCCAATCTACATTATCCAAGCATATTAAAAAAATGGAAAAAGAGCTTCAGATTTCTCTCTTTGATCGTCAGGGAAGATCTGCCCTTCTCACGGAAGCCGGAAAACTCTTTTATCAGGAAGCAAAGTCTCTTTCCGCTTCCTATCAGCAAATACTGCATAAATTGGAGGCATTTCGTGTGACTTCCCCGAATAAAAAGACTTCCCTTCGCATTGGTGCCCTTCCTATTTTAACCCAGTATAACCTGGCGGCACCCATCCATGCCTTCATTGAAAAACACCAAGAAATCTCTGTCTCCCTTTCCGAGGCAGAGGAACCGGAATTGCTCACTGGCTTAGAAAAGGATCAATTTGATCTTATCTTCGCTCGGGAAACTATGATAACCAAAGAACACCTCAGCTTTCTCCCGCTTGCCACAGATCGCCTTTCTGTTATGCTTCCCGCACAACACTCCTTAGCAAATCAACCTTTTCTCTCCATTCAAGATATTGCTCAGGAGGATTTTATTTTGATGCATCCTTATACTGCCATTTATCAGATCTGTCAAAAACTTTTTTCTGATGCAGGCATCACACCGAATATCCTTCGCACCGCCCGCATGGAATCTATCATCAGCGCTGTCCGCTTTGGGGAAGCCATCAGTTTGTTTCCAGAGAGTAATTTTCAGACCTTTGCACACCAAGGTCTTGTGGCCGTGCCACTGCTCCACGCACCAAAATTGGTGGTTGGCATAGCATACAAAAAAGAGCAGGAATCTCTTCCCGCCCTTTCCGCGTTTTTAACATATTTTAATAAATAATGGTGACATTTTAATGCTATTCTTCCACCCCATACTGTATCCCATCTTCCTCTGTAATGGCACGCAGGACTCTGCATGGATTTCCTACCGCAATGACGTGGTCTGGGATATCCCTTGTCACTACACTTCCCGCGCCAATCACGGTATGAGAACCGATAGTTAC
>CAYLUV010000101.1:0-3079 GCA_964386955.1 uncultured Lachnospiraceae bacterium | reverse complement strand
AGTTACAAATGGTGCCAAAATCACACAATTTTCTTCTTTTTGAGGAAGCAGCTGATTCAAAATACGTTCCTTTTCTTCTGTCTCTCTTCTCCTTATTCAACGTTACTAAAACACTATCATACTACTATAGAAGATACTTCCATGACAACCTTCGATTGTATTTCTCTACGGAAGATACCACTAGCAGCAACCGCTGCACAGAGTCTCCTGTTCATCCCAACTTGAAAGAATTTTTCGTTGTCACCGTCCTTTCCTTTTGCTACAATAGTGTAATAAATTGCCACCAAAGGAGGACAACATTATGGCATTTGACATCACACCTTATGTAGACAAAACACCATCTGAGGTACGCAGCTTAATCCGCGAGGGCATTATCGATTTTCCCACAGCAGGGATGTGCCGCGGTTACGCACAGGCAAATCTTGTTATTTTACCACCAGAATATGCCGCTGACTTTGAGGAATATGCAAAGAAAAGTCCTTTTCCATGCCCTATTTTAGAAATCATCAAGGGAACTCCTGACACCCATGCCATGGGCGAAGGCGGCAACATTTGCTCCGACATTCCTAGATATCGTGTCTATGAAAATGGTATCTTTACCAAAGAACTTACCGATGTTTCGTCCTACTGGAAAGAAGGATATGTGGGATTTCTCATTGGCTGTTCCTTTTCCTTTGAAGAATCTCTCATGAAAGCCGGTATTGAAATCCGACATATTGCCCAGGGCCGAAATGTCCCTATGTATAAAACAAATATTCAAACGGTGCCAGCCGGTCCATTTTCCGGTCCTATGGTTTGCTCTATGCGCCCTATGACACCGGAAAATGCACAGATTGCTTACGATATCACTCTGCAAATGCCAAATGTACATGGTGCCCCTGTCCAAATGGGAAATCCTGCAGAAGTGGGAGTTTCTGACGTTATGAAGCCAGACTATGGCGATGCTGTTGACATCTACGAGGGAGAAATTCCTGTTTTCTGGCCTTGCGGTGTAACACCTCAGGCAGCCATCGAAAACGCCAAACTTCCAATTGTCATCACCCACGCGCCAGGTCATATGTTTATCACTGACATCCTCAACGCAGAACTCAACGACTATCTGGAAGCACAGAAAACGAAATAAAAAATCCCCGGTAGAATCTTTTTTTGAACCACCCCCAAAAGTTAGACCCAAAAATCTAACAATTGGGAGAGCGGTTCATCCTACCGGGTGTTTTTATTTTATATACTTCTTACTAATTATCTTTTGATGTTCGCTGTCCAATCAGATGATTGTCCAAATCTTCAAATATTTCTCTCACCGTAAGTGGTTTTCTTCCTGTCAATTTTTCAAAATCATTTGTAAATGTGCTCATCTGACCCAATCGGATGGCACGTCCAAAAGTCACCATGCCATCGGAACAAAATGGAAAATTCTTTTCCTTTAACCACCGAATTAATTTTCTTGGATAACGTTTTCTGATCAATGTAATACTAATATCATCCGTAACTATATCACCCACATGTCGTTCTCCTGCCTTATAAAGACATGCATAACCCACAACTTTCAAGAAAACATCTTCATTCATTGCATCATCTGGCGACTTATATTCAATAATGTTATGTTTGCGAAATAATTTTCCTATTCCATTGTCAATAACAATATCCTTTTTTTTATGATCAGTAAATCAATCTGCAAGTGCTGCTGCACCAGATAAATCCACCGTTTCCTCGTAGCTTTCCACTGTTACGATGAGATTACTGTCACCTTTCACCAGAATTTTTCCATTCTTATCTTTAATTGTGACAGAATCGCCGTCTGTATCCACAATATCGCCTTCACAGAACAGTTTTGTCAGCGTGCTGTTCTCTGTTACCGTCCAGGTACTGCCCTTTTCAATATAGAGATTGCAGTATCCATCACCGCCGTTTCCAGCGCAGCTCTCATCCTTTTGCAACGCTCCCTTCAAAGAACTTCCATCTTTCATATAAAAATCCAACTGGCTGATGCTGTCCCAGATGACATCTCCCTGCATTTCCTGATCCATTGCTATAAAAGTACAATCTGCGCCATTATTCCCTTCCTGACCCCAGCCACGCTGATTCTTATTTCCAGTACATTTTAGAAAAAAATCACTGTTCTTGGGATAGCTGATATCTACATTGGAAAGCACAAAGGTAGATTCTGTATTTGTTGTATAAAACATACCTCCATTTTTTGCAGTGAGAGAACCACCCTGCATTTGGAAAGTACTGTTTCCCACCTCAGAATCACCGGACATACTCTGATACAAAATCACGTTCCAAGTACAGTCATTTTGCTCATTTTCCGCCATATTTCCTGTCAAATCTGAATCGTAGAGATGAATGGAATTTCGACCCTCAATGCATATGGCCTCAGAACCATTGGCAGTCAATTCCGCATTCTTCACTGCAATATTGGCAGTGCTGTAAATGGCAGGAGAACCTACCCCATTGGAGATGTACTTTCCGCCATCTACCACCATGGTACCGCTTCCTCGATCACTTCGAATGGCTGCCGCAGATTCCCCATCGGTCTCCACATCCAAATTCCAGGCGTAAAGTGTACCTCCACCGGCCACATGAATGCCTCCGGAAGTATCCTTTTTTGTTTTGATCTTGCTGTCGGACACATAGGTTACGCCATCACCGTAGGAAAATATCCCAGCTCCCCCTGCGGCGTCGGTTTCAATGGTACTATCTTTTACATAAGCCGTTCCTTCTGTATTTAAAATAGCTGCGCCAACTCCATAAAAACTGGCATTGTCACCACCCGTGCTATCAGTGGATTCCCTTTTCACAGTCACTTTATCCAGCGATACGGAAGCACCTTCAGAAATATGAACGGCATTTTCATCTTTTCCCGTAGAAGATATCGTTTCTTCTTCCACTGTTCCATCCGTAGTATACACATTCACCGCGTCATAATTTTCCACAGTCTTTTCCTGCTGCATTCCGCCTTCCATGGACATGACAACGACCTTTTCCACATCACCTTCTGCGTCAAATGTAATCGCCACTTGATCTCCCGTCTTTACATCGGAAAGCATGATTTCCTCCTGATTTTCTCCCTGACCCG
>CAYLUV010000100.1:0-7939 GCA_964386955.1 uncultured Lachnospiraceae bacterium | reverse complement strand
CTCTTTATCCTGGCATTCACTACGATCTTAAAGTAGACGGAAGCAATATTTTGAAAGAGGCTCTCCTCTCCCACACCCTACACGGTGCCTTTATTATCGATGCTGAAAATCAATTGAAGTACCAGGAAGACCTCTATTATCACAAAATTGCAGAGGATGCCTACGCTGCTGTATTATCTGCCCATCATCCTCTGGCTCAAAAAGATTTTATATCCATAGAAGATTTACAGGGAGAAAATATCGTAATGCCTCACAAGGCCTCCGCCTTTCGCCAGGAACTAGACCTCATCTTCCACCAATCTGGCCTTGCACCTCATATCGTCTGCGAAACCAGTCAACCAGATATCGTGGTGCAGCTTGCCAGCCACAACTTCGGTATCGGATTTTCCACCATCTCCATCGCCAATAAGCTAAAATCGGAGGATGTGGCAATCATCCCATTGGAGCACAGCATGATCCGCACCATCTACTATGTCACCCTAAAAGAATTGTTGGATTATCCGTCCATAGAGGCCTTTACCAAGTTTGTCGAAAAATACAACTTTTTGCATTAAGTTATTGAGGAAATATCTTTGCTGTATAGCGAATGTTAAATTGTTTCAATGTAAAATTTAGATATTATACAAAAAGCATCTTTGACCAAGTATAAAAAAATAAGCTGTTTCGGAAACAAGAAATACTAACGTTTGCAAAAAAGAGCATAGCATGCATGCGTTATTGTATATTCCCGCATAAATCAAAACTCACTTCCCGTATATTTCATCGTTACAGTGAATTGTGTTCGAACAATTGATTTATGCTTGCGTTGCTCTTTTTTCCGCACGAAGTATTTCTAAATTTCCTGCAAATGCTTATTTTTTTATACTACCGCAAAGATGCTTTCTTATTTATATATTTTGATTTACATTGAAACATTTTTTCTTCTGCAAAGATATTTCCACCCCAGCACATGAACTTTTACAAATAAGATAACCTCAAAGCATAAACTACTTTTATATAAATCACATACTTAATACAGAAATATCTTTGTAGAATAATAAAAAAGGCAATCATTTGCAGGGGAATTAGAAATTCCTAGGGAACACAATAGAACAATACCAGCATAAATCAACTGTTCGAACTCATGGTTCAAATCCTTGTTATGTACTAAAAGTAAGTTTTGATTTATGCGGAAACCTGCAATATTTACAAATTTCTATGTTCTATTTTGTGACCTTTAGAATTTCAATTTCCCGAAACAGATTGCCTTTTTATTATGTATCAAAGATATTTCTTCAAGAAACTTCTATAAAAGTAGTTTATGCTTCCGTTTCTTTCTTCCATGGAGTCCAGTTTCCAAGGAACAGGTTCAGTGCAAGACCAACTCCAAGTGCCCATGCAGATGCCCAAGCACTTCCCTCTGTTGCAAGCACCGCTGCCATTACACCTGCGATCATCTTGTCTCTGTCTGTCTTACAGTAGTCCATACCGATACGTGCGCAGACGAATGCCTGGAACATCAGAGTGATGGAGGATGCCACTGGATAAAGCGGTCTAAAGAAACTTACCAGTGGAATAATCAATACACTGATAAATGTTGCAATACGGAAAGAACCCATACCGCCAATCAGTGATTTCATAGCTTCTTTTCCCTCTTTGTATCTCATGGATACAGATACTGTCATACCTACCCATAATGGACCGGAAAGAGGTGGGAATGGTGCAAAGATAGAGAGGATGATGTTTCGGATACCGCTGATTAAGTTGGAACGACTGGAGTTAAAGTCGATATATTCATCGTCTCTTGCTTCTTTTGCTTCTGCTACTAATGTTTCTGTTGTGATAAAGTCACCAAAGGCGATTACGTAACATACTAATGCCAATGGAAGAGCCTTGATAAACATGGAAACGGGAGGTATTCCCACACCAAAGATACTTACCTGTTCGATCATACTCTTAAAGTCAGGGATTTTAATGAAAGTTCCAATTTCTACCGCTGCTGGTGTTAATTCTCCTACCAGTAATCCCACTACCATAGCAAGAAGGTATGGGAAAAGGTTGCCGTATTTTGCAATAAAGTCAAGAATTTTGCTGTCTTTTCTCTTTTCCTGATATTTGTCAGAAAAACTTACTAAAAGAAGCAATGCAACACCGGCAATGATACCGATTGGATATTTGTGCATGTTGCCGCCTTCTCCAATCTGTCCTGCAATAACAGTAATTGGTGCCGCGAGCAAGATTCCGCCTTTGATGGATTCCGGCACTGCCACTACAAATTTATCTGCCAGCTTTGTGATACCCATAAAGATAAATATAATACCCACCAGCATCTGTAGGGCGATCATCGCCTGAATACGTTCTGTACCAATCTCAAATCCCTCCAAAAATACAATGGTAAGAGGAAGGGTTGGGGTAATCCAACCTGGTACAACAGGGTCTCCAAGCAAGGAATGAAGCATGTAGAGCATTACTTCAAAGATGACGCAGCTCCATGCCAACTCATAAGGTAAGCCCAGATACTGCTCCAAATAAGGAAGGGATGCAAGCCCCGTTACACCTAAGATTAAGCCCTGTATAAACTCGATTTTCTCAATTTTGTAATGAATAAAAGGCAAACGAACCTTAAAGGGTCCGAAAGGAATAAATGGAAGTTCATTTGCATGTTGTGTTGTAGATGAATTCACCATAATTTTCTCCTTTGTTAATTTTGTGACAATTATTTTTGTAAAAGGACCGGCATATTTGGCCTATGCCGGTGTCCTTTTTTATACTATCATGAAAGCAAATGTTCTTTCAACGGATAATTTCTATCAAGACTTATTTCTGTTTGTTTTTCTGTGTTTTTACAAAGAGAGCAAGTAAGATTCCTACGATAGTCACTGCCATGTTGAGAAGAAGAATCATTCTTGGAGCGCTTGCGCCACCTACCTTTGTAATGTAACCTGCCAATGTTAAGATTGTGTAGTTTGCAATACTGGATGCAATCATAACAAAGGAAGTTGCTGTACCCTTATTTTCAGGGAAGAACTCTGCTGTTGTGGAAACAGCTAACTGTAATACTCCGCCTGCACCTGCAAATCCAATAACAAATCCACCGATCAGACAGATAAATGGTGCCTGAATGAAGTAGCAAAGTGCTAACATAATTGTAGAGATTGTTGGGTAGAGAATCAACACATTGATTTCTTTTAATCCTTTCTTAATGAAGAAAGAAGTAGAAAGGATTGCCACTGCTGTTCCCAATGCATACCAGGACTGGATTGCAGATGGATCTGCCATTCCGTAAGATCTTCCCAATTCCTGGTTACAGTTTAACCAGAGCATAAAAGTAGAAGAACTTGTAAATCCAATAGCGATTGCTGCGATGGATGCCGGTGTTAATTTTAATTTCTTCTTTTCTCCATCCACTGCTTTTTTTGCAGTACTTTCTGGGAATGGAAGGAATAAGATCAGGATTCCATCGATCAGGATTGCAACACCTGCCACGATAAAGATTGTTGTATAGGACATGTTAGATGCCGCAACAAATCCAATCATGAAAGGAAGAAGGAACTGGCTGATACACATAGAGAATTTCGTAAACATATTTGCTACGGATGCACTGTCTGGATAAATTTCCATACAGCTAGGACTTACACATGTATCAAGGAAAGAGTTAGCAACACCACCGATGATAGCGAATCCATAAGCGATTCCCATAGATGGAGAAAATGCAATACCAAGGAAGTATGCTACGTAACATAATACACCGATAATACCGCTGACTCTTCTTCCGAACTTATCGGATAAAGGACCGGAAAATGGTAAAGAGATCAGACGACCTAAACCAAGTGCTGCGATAACGGATACTACCATACTTACATCAATTGTTCCGTCTGCTAAGGTTTTTGCACCCCATGCAGCGGCGAATTCTGGTTTGTACTGTCCTAAAATGGAAGCTCCAATACCATGAATAAAATAAGTAAAATATAACGCCAGAGACGTGATAATCAGTTTTTTATTTGTTTTCATTCTTTTACACCTCAAATCTTATTTGGAAGCCTGTTCTTCCTGGAATTTCTGATATTCTTCTGTAGGCATTTCCAGACCAGTATATAATTTATATGCTGCTGCACCCTGCCATAAAAGCATTCCCTTGCCACCGATTGCCATTTTAACGCCAGCTTCTTTTGCTTCTTTGATCATTTTTGTCTCTGCTGGGTTGTAAACAACGTCTGCTACGATGAGGTCTTCTCTAAAGAGGCTCTTATCTGTGATAAGGGAAACATCATCATGTGGTTTCATGCCTGCTAATGTACCATTTACTAAGATGTCACAAGATGCGATTTCTTCTTTTAATTCTGCCTGGCACTGATCTAAGTTAAATACTTTTACTTCACATTCTGGCACTTCTTTTGCTAATTTTTCTGCTGTGGAATGGGCTCTTGCAAGAAAAGCATCGTCTGGGTTAAAGATAGAAATTGCTCTTGCACCGTCTAATGCACACTGTACCTGAAGTGCTGTTGCTGCTCCGCCTGCACCAAATACAACTAATTTTTTGCCTTTTACATCTACGCCGTGTTCTTTTAAGTTACGTACAAATCCGATACCATCTGTGATATGACCAACTAATTTGCCATCTTCATTTACAATTGTGTTAACTGCACCGATGATTCTTGCTGCTGGAGATAATTCATCCATATGTTTTGCTACTTCATTTTTGCAAGGCATTGTTACGTTGCAGCCTCTCATTTTGAATAATCTCATAGCATCTAATGCTGCTGGAACCTGATCTTCTTTGATGTCAAATGCCATATATGCATAGTCTAAGTTGTGATGCTGAAAGCTGAAGTTGTACATTGCTGGGGATCCAGAATGTCCTACTGGGCTTCCGATTAATGCGAGTAAACCTGTTGTACCTTTAATTCTCTGTTCCATGTCTGTATTCTCCTTTTTCGTTTATTATTTAACAATTAATGACCTGTGGAATGGGCCAAAAGCCACCTGGGAACAAAGGATTTGTCCCCACTGCTATGGCTTTTTTGACCCTATTTTTTATAACTGGGAAGCGATTTCGTAGGCTTCTTTTGTTGCATCCAGAGCTCTTCTTGCTCTTACTGCATCACCAATTACATATGTTTCTGGTACGATTTCTTTGATTTCATCTCCAAATGGATTGTAGTTTCTGTAACCCATGGAGAGAATAACGCTGTCATATCCTCTTGCTTCATGATGTGCGCCATCCGCTGTTTCATACTCTACGCCGTCTTCAAAGAATTTGCATACTTTTGCACCTGTGATTTCTTTGATACCGTAGTTTTTGAAGTCTTCCATCAGATAGATTCTGTGTTCATGGATCACATCTGCACCAACGGTATCTCTAAATTCGATAACCGTTACATCGTGTTCCTGTTCACCGAGAAATGCTGCTGTTTCACATCCAACCATACCGCCGCCTACAACTAATACTTTCTTGCCTGCGCTTCTCTTGCCTTCTAACAAGTCGCCGCCGTGGATGATTGCTGGATTTTCGATTCCTTCAATAGGAAGGATCAGTGTCTTAGAACCGCTGGCTACGATCACTGCGTCTGGTGCTTCTGCTTTGATCATGTCCATCGTTACTTCCTGGTTCATTTTGATTACAACGCCTGCTTTTTCACATCTTGTGATGTAGCTGCGAATCATATTTGTAATGTCACCTTTTCCTGGTGGATATGCTGCAAGTCTCATATTTCCACCGAGAACTTCTCTCTTTTCGTAAACAGTAACCTGATGCCCTTTTTCCTGTGCGATAAATGCGGCACATAATCCGGCAACACCGCCACCGATTACCATTACTTTCTTCGGTGTTTCTGTCTTTTCGATTGGTTTGGATTCATTTCCAAGGTATGGGTTTGTCAGACAGCAGATGGGATTTCCGGCATACATATTGCATACACATCCCTGCAGACATGCGATACATGGTGTCACATCTTCTAATCTTTCTTCCAATGCTTTCTTAGGCATAGCTGGATCTGCAAGACTCTGACGGCCAAAGGCTACCATGTCACATCTGCCCTGTTTTACCATTAATTCTGCAAACTGTGGTTCTGTGTAACGACCTACTGTGATAACAGGAATGCTTACTGCTCTCTTAATTTCTTCTACATGTTCTGCGTTAAATCCGCCGTGGATCGTTGTTGGTGCCCACATATACTCATCTTTGATGTGAACGGCTCTGGATACGTGAAGGGCATCTAATCCACATCCTTCTAAATAGGAAGCAATCGCTGCACTGTCGTGAATATCTAAACCACCAAGTACTTCGTCAGAGCTATTAATACGAGCAAGCACTGCAACTTTTCCCTCTGTTGTCTTTTTCACTTCTTCGATGATAAGTCTGGAGAAACGCATTCTGTTTTCGAAACATCCACCGAATTCATCCACTCTCTTGTTGGTTCTTGGAGAGAGGAAAGAGTTTACTAAGTAGCCATGTGCCATATGGATTTCAACGGCATCTACGCCAGCTTCCATTGCTCTTCTTGCTGCTTCTCCGTATCCTTTAACTAATTCGTATACTTCCTCTGTTGTCACTTCTTCCGGTGTATCTTTTCCAAATTTGGAAGGGATGCTGGTTGCTGCTTTGATTGGCGCACCTGCATTTTTTGCATTTCCTTCTGGACCTGCATTCTGAAGCTGTACAGATACCTTTGCGCCCTCTGCGTGGCAAGCATCTACTAATTTTTTGAAACTTTCGATGGCGGTATCGTCATATAAACAAGGTTTTCTAGGACCACCCTTTGCACCTTTATGTACTACAGTTGCTTCCACTGTAATTAAACCGAATCCACCTTTTGCTCTTTCTCTATAATATGCCACAGACTGTTCGCTCATGGTTCCGTCTGTATTGGCAAAGTTATTTCCCATTGGAGGTACTACAAAGCGGTTCTTTACTGTCATTGGTCCAATGGTAATAGGCTGAAACATTGCATTAAATTTCATCTTTTCCGCTCCTTCTTATTACAGTACTTCTGGCCAAGCCTCTTCTAACACTTTCTTTGTATTGTCAAATGTGTGTTTTGCTGCATATTCAATACCTTTTGCAAGGTTTGCATCACTGATTACTTCTACGCCGATTGCGTTTGGTTTGATTCCTTTTTCTTTGATCATCTTTACAAATGGTACGGTTGTTCCAATTCCTGTGCCAGGAGCAAGTCTGTCATGCATAGACTCATCTCTTAAAATGCTTTCTGCATATGGACGTTCCCAAACGTCGTTGATCTGGATAGATACGATTTTGTCTGCTGGGATTTCTTCTAAGAGAGCGATGTCGATTGGCTGATTTGCTCTTACCCAGTGCCATGTGTCAAGAATTAATTTTGCATTGTCGCATCCAGATGCTTTTACTACATCCCATCCTTTTTTGATGTTAGGAATTCCGCTGTATGGCATTGGTTCTACACCGATGATGTATTTTCCAGCTCTGTGGCATAATTCTTTTAATTTCTGTGCTGTATGTTCTACGGAATAGTTTTCCATCAAACCACAGTTAATCTGTTCTACACCGAAGAGTTCACACATATGGAAGCACATCTGCTCTTTGTATTTCTGTTCGTAAGAGCGGCTATCCTCTGCCCACTGAACGATGTATTCTACTTCTGTTACTTTCATGTCATGTTTTTCAAGAATAGCTAAGATGTCTTCGTCAAAAAGTCCTTCGTTTAATGCATCTACATAAGTTTCTGCTCTTAAACCGATTCCGTCGTATCCAGCATTTTTTGCTGCAATAACACGATCTTCAAATTTGCACTGATCTCCCAGTGTCCAGGAACTAATTGTAATAGGAAATTGTCTTGACATTTTTCTTGTCCTCCTTGATTCGTTTGTATTTCGTTCTTTTGTTTGTTAAGTTTTTAACTGCCTTTATTATATACCCCTTTAATCAATATAACAAATCAATAATATCAGCTGTTTTTATAGATAAATTTAATCGATTTTCAAA
>CAYLUV010000099.1:0-7994 GCA_964386955.1 uncultured Lachnospiraceae bacterium | reverse complement strand
CTTCTCTGACCTACCATCTTAAGAAGACCTCTTCTAGAGTGGTGATCCTTTGGATGCATTTTGAAGTGGTTCTGAAGATCGTTGATTCTTGCTGTTAATAATGCAACCTGTACTTCTGGTGAACCTGTGTCACCTTCACATCTTGCATAGTCTGCCATAATCTGTTTTTTCATTTCTGTTGTGATCATGTTCTATTCCTCCTAAATATTATACGGATGAATGTCCAAATTCATCTCTTAAACCGCCTGTTACCAAGAGTAGGTTGGAGTCTCCATGCTCTGGGTAATGGCTTACAACGTCAATTAGTATATCATGATAATTTTTGCTTGTAAAGTATTTTTTTCATTTCTATCGCAATTTTCGCAGCAATTCCTGGAAATAATCCGGCAATGGCGCTTCCCACTCCATGTATTCCCCTGTGGTTGGGTGAATAAATCCAAGTACCATGGCGTGAAGGCACTGTCCTTCCAAATGGAAGGGATTTGCCGCCGGTCCGTAGGTGGTATCTCCCACCAAAGGATGATGAAGACTTGCCATATGCACACGAATCTGGTGCGTTCTTCCCGTCTCCAACTGGCATTCAATATAAGTATATTTTCCTTTTAAATGCTCCAACACTTTGTAATGGGTCACTGCTCGTTTTCCATTTTTCTCGTTGATAGCCATCTTTTTTCGGTCTTTTGGACTTCGACCGATAGGGGCATCCACAGTGCCATCTTCCTTCAAAATACCATGAACAATGGCGCGATACTTTCTTGTGATGGAATGTACTTTTAACTGATCTGCCACACTTCGATGAGCCTTATCGTTTTTACACACCACAAGGATTCCCGTAGTATCCTTGTCAATGCGATGAACAATACCAGGTCGCAACACCCCGTTAATGCCGGAAAGCTGCTCCTTGCAGTGATACATCAATCCATTTACTAAGGTACCAGAATATCTGCCGGCACAGGGATGTACCACCATATCCTTCGGTTTATTGATCAGAATTACGTCCTCATCTTCATATACGATATCCAACGGAATAGGTTCCGCTTCCACTGATAGTTCCTTTAACGGCGGTACGGTAAAGGTTACGTCATCTCCCTCTCGCAGCTTATAATTGGCTTTTACTGGTTTTTCTCCCACCATAACGCGACCTTCTTTTAAAAGCTTTTGAATATAGGAGCGTGACAGATCTGCAAGCTCCGTGGCAAGATATTTGTCTACTCGCTGCTCGCTCTCCTCCGCACCAATCAAAAAGGAATATGTCTGATTTCCTGTCTCTGTCATTATTTTTTCACCTTTATTATTTCATCAAATTCGTCTTCTTTATAATAGAAAAGAATCAAAAATGCCAAACAAAATACAGATACTACCACATAGATATCTGCCACATTAAACACAGGGAAATCAATCAACTTAAAATAAAAGAAATCTACTACATAGTTTCTTCCCACTCTATCAATCAAATTGCCGATTGCTCCCGATGTGAGCAACACAAATACCGCTCGCAAAGGCAAATAGCGTTTTTCCAGCGGCAGCTTGTGATAAAACCAAAGAATCGCCAGCAATACCCCCAGGGTAATAATCAGAAAAAAACTTTGTTTATTCTGTAACATCCCAAAAGCCGCCCCGCGGTTTTCCACATAGAGAAGCTCAAACACACCCTCAATAATAGGGATTCCCGGTTTTTCCTTTAAAAATGTAAGGGCGAGAACTTTTGTGTACTGATCAAATGCCACCAAAAGCAGACAGCTTAACACAGACACGAGCCACATCCCTCGATTTGTCTTTTTTTTCATATTTACACCAAGTTTCTATTTTTGTTATATTTTTTCCTATGCTTCATCTAGGCATGAAGAACTGTTAATGCGTCTTCCATCATCCCATCGGTAACTGTCTTTACTATAGCCGCTTCTCCGATTTGACGAAGCACAATGAATTTCACTTTGCCTTGTTCCATCTTTTTATCCAGTTTTGTGATGGCTACAATCTCTTTAGCATCCATCTCCTCCGGAAGCATCGGATAGCCAAACCAGTAGATCAAATCTCGATATTTTTGATATTCTTCTTCCGTAATATATCCCATCATCTGGCTAATATACAAAGCTGCCACAGAACCAAGGGCCACGCATTCCCCATGTAGCAGGGAAAAATCCATCTTTTTTTCGATGGCGTGACCAAGAGTATGACCGAAATTCAGCATAGCGCGTTCTCCCTGTTCCTTCGGATCCCGTTCCACCACACCTTTTTTGATGATACAGCTTCCGTAGATCAGTTCTTTTAAAACCTCTTCCTGTCTCTCCTTAATCTGCTCCTTATGTGTCTCAATAAAGTCCAGATACGCCTTATCCTTGATCAGACCATGCTTGATAATCTCTCCCAACCCACAGTTAAATTCTCGTTCTGGCAATGTTTTTAGGGCACCGATATTCATATACACCAATTTTGGCATATGAAAAGCTCCCACCATATTCTTGTAGGCCTTAAAATCCACCCCGGTCTTGCCACCGATGCTGGAATCTACCTGAGCTAAAAGTGTGGTAGGCACCTGCACAAAATCAATCCCCCGCAGATAGGTGGCCGCTGCAAAACCGGTGAGATCTCCCGTCACACCGCCGCCTAAGGCAAGGAGCAAATCTTTACGATCGAATTTGTGTTGAATCAAATATTCATAGAGCTGACTGACTGTGTCTAGATTTTTGTGTGCTTCCCCCGCTTCAAACACAAAAGAAGTCACTTCCTTTGCCATCGGTTCCACAATTTTTTGCACTTCTTCCAAATACAGTGCTCCCACTCTGGTTTCTGTTACAATACATATCTTTTTGTTGGCTGTTCCGAGTCCTTCCAACTCCTTCGCCAACGCTGTAAAGGAATCCTGAAATACGATATCGTAAATTGGCTGGTTGTCATTAGTTACGGTAAGTCTGTCTTTTGCCATCTCTTTCATCCTTTCCTTCTGCCTTTCGGCACTATCATCTTCTCTTAATCAGTCATGCAAGCATAACACAGCCGCATTTTTGTGCATAGATAGACTGGTATTACACATATTTATTCATAATGATATGGTGTCGTCCCTTCTTGGATTGACCGGAAACCTCCGAAAAGATTGCCTTTCCATATCCGCGAACGGAGAGAATATCTCCCTCCTTTAACATATAGCTGTTACTTTCTATCAATTGACTGTTTACAAATACTTTCTGCCCCTTGATCAAGCCACTGCTCTCATTTCTGGATGTTTTGCAAAAAAATCCCACCATCACATCCACACGAAGAGAAGCCACAAAGCCCTTTATTTCTTCCATATGTGGCTCATAATGAAACTCTTTTAATGGAATCTCCGTAACAGAAATCATAGTATGGCGCACTTTTCCCCATTCCTGCATAAGAAAAGGGCCTATCGTATCTTTTGCAAAAACGTAGGCCTCCTGCTCCATTACAAGTATATCTCCAATGAGATTTCGCTCTATGCCAAGATTCATCAATGCCCCAAGATAGTCTCTGTGGGAAAGCTTCTCCGAAAACTTTCCACTTAAAGGAACGATATGTAACAGCATCATAGGATAATCCTGCTCATATCCCAGCTCCTCCGGAGAACCAAAGCGAAGCATCTTGCGCTCTGCCCCCTCGTAGCCGCCAAAAATCTCATAGGAAATACCCTTCCGTTTTCTCTGTAGGGATGTAAAAATACTCTGTTCATATAAATCCAGAAAATTTGAAAATGTATATCTGCCCTGTCCATAAGACTGATTAGCCAGATCAAGAAGTCTCTTTTCAAATAATTCTTCCTTCATATCTTAAAAGCTGCCTAAATCTGGAGAAATAAAGCTATCTCCTCCTGCTAACTCATCAATCAGATCACCGCTGATGTTCACATCCTTCGGTGCAACAATAAAGATTTTGTTGGAAATTGGTTCCAAAGATCCTCCCAGCGCATAGCTGGCACCGCCGATACAGTCAATAATTCGCTGTGCAGTTGTAATCTCAATTCCCTCTAAGTTTACAACAACGGTTTTATTTGCTTTCAGATAGTCTGTGATTGTCTTAGATTCTACAAATGATTGTGGCTTAATGACTTTCACCTCTTCACCTCTTCCTATGGATACAATATTAGATGGTTTGCCAGAAGTTCTTGTCCGTCTGGCAGAAGCAACCGGTGTTGCAACTCTTGTTGTCTTCTGCGCCACTGGTTCTGGAATTTCTTCCTCCTCTTCCTCATCCTCGTCCCGATTTCTCTGGAAGAAGGAAAATAGACCTTTCTTTTCTGTCTCTTCCTCGTAATCTTCTTCCTCGTCCATGTCTTCTTCTATCATTTCATCGAAGTCATCTTCATCATTTAATTTCATCATGTCTAAAAAACGATTTGGCAATTTTTTCATTATAGCCTCCAAATAGATTAAATATTATAATTGCGGGCACCAAAGATGCCTGTACCCACACGTACCATAGTGGCACCTTCTTCCACCGCCACCTGATAGTCTCCGGTCATGCCCATTGACAAAATTTCCATATCTACATTATCAATGTTTTTATCTTTCATGTCAACAAACAATTGTCTCATATTTCGAAAATGCTCCCGATTTTCCTCGCTGTTTTCTACAAAAGGAGCGATAGTCATAAGCCCCTTCACCTTCACATGTTCCAGCTTGGAAACTTCTCGCAACACCTCTTCTACCGCTTCCTTTGGCAGACCAAATTTGGTATCTTCCTCTGCAATGTTGACCTGAATCAAAATCTGGGCTATGACACCTTTTTTCGCCGCTTCTTTGTCAATGCACTCCGCCAGTTTTACAGAATCCACAGAGTGAATCAAGCAAGCCTTATGGACAATATATTTTGCCTTGTTGGTCTGCAGATGGCCAATCAAATGCCAGTGAACTGAGCGACTTATCTTTTCTTCCTTGTCGCAAAGTTCCTGCACCTTATTTTCTCCAAAATCCTCACAGCCTGTCGGCAGCAATTCTTCTATATCTGAGAGCGGCTTTGTCTTACTTACCGCAATCAAAGTCACTTCCTTCGGATTTCTTCCAACCCGCTCACAGGCCTTCTTTATATTTTCTTTTACCTTGTTGTAGTTTTCTTGCAGCATGAAAATTCCTCCAGTCCTGTTTTATTTGATAATTTCATTATTTTCTGTAGTATTGCCGTTTAAGACGATGCGATCAAACAGTGCGATGCTGTTGGTCACATCCTGTTTCACGATGGTATAATCCTCATTCTCCATTAAAATGTCTACACAACGAAAATCCGCATAACCTCGGTTGATATTATAAACCCCCGGCAAAGATACCGTGTCGTGAAGCAGCATGGTCTGATCCGAATCTGGCATACTAATCAGAGTATTATCCGGCACTTCCTCCTTCATTACATAGTAATAACCATTCCCCTCATCATCCACCTGGTATTTTCCAATGTCCACACTTAGAGATTCAAAGGAAACCCGACCCTTTTTGTCCTGTTTTTTCACCATAAGGGTCTTGTTGGAAGCAATTTTTCCCGTTAAATACACCTTTGGAATCTTATAAAATTCCTTTTCCACAAGGGCAGTGTTTGGAATTTTTAGTCCATCTTCTGATTTTACCTCAATCTCCACATCCACATATCGCTCTGTGGCAAATCTTGGCAGGTAATCTCTCAGGGTAAGCACGGCATAATAACCATCGGATTTTTTCTTAAATTTTACCGGACAAGTGCAACTGTACTCTCCATCAGCAAAATGAACCGTCAGTTTCTTTCTGTCCTTCACCTTTTTGTACTCCTGCTTATTCAGCAAAAGTACAATCTGAAATTCTTGGCTTTTCGTCAAACGATATACACTCTCGCCCTTTTTTACCTTTTTGTGCTTTTTCAAATCTGTCTTTTTATAAGAAGCTACCTCAAAGTCCTCTACCGTAAGATCCGCAAGCTTCTTTCCCTCATAACCGTCTTCGATATAGGTAACAATACCGTGACCGATGCTATAATTCTTGATAAAGCTTTTTGTCCCCATCTTGCTCTCAATTTCATCCATGTGTTCCGCCATCACTGTATCCCCAAGTTTTAATGCCTGGTTCTCCAGATTGTATTTTAAGTCATACACATGCTGAAATTTGCTATCGCTGTAACTCTCGCCAAACTCCTCCAGGGTATCTCTAATATCTGTGTAATCCTCCGCAGAAACCACTTTCTGCTGTTCCATCAGATTGGAAATATACTCATGCACTTCCCCTGTCTCATCGCAGGAATACACCAAGCCATTCTTTGCCACCAGTTCCCCCTCACTGACGTAGTAGTTGATATAACCGCTGTCATCACCCTTGACCACCTTCTCATCCCGAAGGATCAGTCCTGTAGACTGGATGCTGTCATGAATCTGGCTCTGAATTACCTCATAGACAGCCAACTCCTCCTGGCTGACATAGTTGAGCAAGTGCCCTAAAATATAAATCAGTATCATCAAAAATGGTATCGTACCTATATTAAAGTGAAATGACTGTTTTTTCTTTTCCCCGGCCATTCTATCCCTCCAGTTTCTTTAGGGCTGCTCCGTTTAGATAATCAAACCGGCATCCCTGTCTATACTCCCTCTCTTCCATATAGGCTTCGAACATATCATTTAATTTCCACCAACTGGTTCCCCAATTGGAAAAGGCAGCAAATTCCTCCGGTATGCGGCTAAAAATTCGCTCCACCACCATATCCGGACACAGAAGAGAGATAAATTCTGCTGCTCGGCTGATATATTCCTCCTTGTCACATAGAGTTATTTTACCATCTAAATATTGCTGATACAATACTGAGTTTTTTGGAATATATAGAGAATGAAGCTTCACAATATGCACCGGAAGGGCTGATAAAAGCTTGGCTCCCTCCCTCACATCCTCCATGGTATCTCCTGGAAGATTCAAGATCATGTGGGTTCCCACCGTAAAGGAATAAGGGGCAATCATCAGCACTGCATTTATAAATTCCGCCAAGCCATGCCCTCGGTTGATTGCCTTTAAAGTATGATAATTTACTGTCTGCAGTCCCAATTCTATGGTAATATCCACCTGAAATTTTTCTTGCACTTCCTTCATCACCTTCAAATAATCTTCTCGAATACAGTCCGGTCTGGTAGAAATAGAGATTGCAACAATATCTTCCACCCTGGCTGCCTCATAGAGATATTCCCTAAATTGTTCCAATGGCATATAGGTATTGGTATAATTTTGAAAATAGGCAATAAATTTGTGGGCATGGTATCTCTTCTCAATCTTTTCCTTTGTAGATAGAAGCTGCTCCCTCACTGGAACGGCTGCACTCATGGCCTCAAATCCAGTTCCCACTCCATCACAAAAAAAGCATCCCTTACCGTCTTCACGATTGGGACAGCTAATCGGCAGATTCACTGGCAACTTGTACACTTTCTCCCCATAAGTTTCCTTCAAATGTTCCGAAAAGGAACGATAATATTGTCTCTTTTCCACGAAAATGCCCCCTTTCTTCTTTTTCTGTCTCATTTTCTATAGATGGTTTTACCGAAAAAAAGGCCATCGACCGGAAAAATATCCTGCCAACAGCCTTACTTATCTTTCTAAATTCTTATTATAAGGACACGCTTACTAATTTCTGAACGTCTTCTGGCATATCCTCTTTGTCCATGGATGCACTGATTACAAAGTTAACTTTGAATTTCTCAGAAATTCCTTCTAACTTCTTCACTGTATCTTCCAACTGTCCATCACCGATATGAGCAATTGTCAAAAAGCTATCAAGATAAACTTTATCTAAGTCGTGATCCTGAGAAGCGATACCAGCGATAAATCCAACGAACATATCAGGAGATTCGATGCCGTATTCTGGTACTTCGATCAATCTTACATCTCTGCTAAGCTCATACATATGCTTATTGTTCTTGTCAAGGTAAACGATGGTTCCATGTGTCTGTTTGATATCTTCGTTTACCTTTTCTAATAAGATTTTAGTTTTGCCTTTGCCCTTTACTCCAGAAATAATTTCAATCATGATGTCGTCCTCCTTATAATAAT
>CAYLUV010000098.1:0-8059 GCA_964386955.1 uncultured Lachnospiraceae bacterium | reverse complement strand
GCCGTGGTAAGTTTTATCAATGCCATCTCGAAGAAGGTTGATCTCGGTGGAAATACCGTCTTTCAGCTGAATAAAGTGAACAGACTGCATTTCGATTGGGGATACGATATTCATATAGCGTTCCTCAAAAATAGCCTTGATCTCTTCTGGCTGTAATTCTTTATGAAGATGATCAGATACACTCTTAACGGCATAACCGAGGTCTTCTCGCATCTTAGCTGGCAGGTTGTAGCCATATTTCTGTTCCAGAATGTAACCGATACCGCCCTTTCCGGACTGGCTGTTGATACGGATAACATCGGCTTCGTATTCTCTGCCCAAATCCTGTGGGTCGATTGGAAGATAAGGAACGGTCCAATGCTCGGTGTGCTGTTCTTCTTTCCAGTGCATTCCCTTGGCGATGGCATCCTGATGGGAGCCAGAGAATGCGGCAAAGACTAATTTTCCAGCATATGGCTGTCTCTCTGGTACTACCATGCGGGTCAGTCTCTCGTAGGTGTTGGCAATTTCCTCAATGTTGGAAAAATCCAATTTTGGATCCACTCCATGTACATACATATTTAAAGCTAAGGTAATAATATCCACGTTACCGGTTCTCTCACCATTTCCAAATAAGGTACCTTCCACACGGTCTGCGCCGGCAAGAAGTGCCAGTTCGGTGTCTGCTACGCCAGTGCCGCGGTCATTGTGAGGATGAACGGATACGATGACATTTTCTCTCTGGTTCAGATGATCGCACATATATTCAATCTGGCTGGCGTACACATGAGGGAGAGAGTGAGATACGGTGGCTGGAAGGTTGATGATTACTTTCCAGTCTGGACGAGGCTGCCATACGTCGATTACGGCGTTACATACATCTAAAGCGTATTCCACCTCTGTTCCGGTAAAACTTTCTGGGGAGTATTCAAACTGGTAGTCAGCGCCTTCCTCCTCAGTAAGTTTCTTTAATAATTTTGCGCCTTCCACGGCGATATGGATGATCTCTTCTTTGGATTTTTTAAATACCTGTTCACGCTGGGCCACGGAGGTGGAGTTATATACATGAACGATGGCCTTTGTCTTGATGCCCTTTAAGGCCTCAAAGGTTTTCTTGATGATATGTTCTCTTGCCTGTGTCAATACCTGAATGGTTACGTCATCTGGAATTAAGTCTTTCTCAATCAAGGTGCGAAGGAAGGTGTACTCTGTCTCAGAGGCAGCAGGGAATCCAACCTCAATCTCTTTGAATCCGATTTTTACTAACAACTGGAAAAATTCTAATTTTTCTTCTAAGCTCATAGGAATGATCAATGCCTGATTTCCGTCTCGCAGGTCAACGCTGCACCAATGTGGGGCTCTGTCTACATATTCTTTTGTGATCCATTTTACAGATTTTACCGGTGGCATAAAATAAGCACGGGTATATTTGTTTGCATTCATCATAATTTTGTCCTTCCTTTCTCTGTTGCTGCCTTCCATTTGCGTCTGATATTAGATAGGGTAACGTTTGCGCCATACAAAATAAATTCTGTCTGCATAGCTGCATTTTTATAAGATATGAACTAGAGGAGGTTTACAGCCCTTTTGGTATAAAAAAAAGACCCATCATCCCTATTCTGTAGAGACGAAAGATCATGTCATTTCGCGGTACCACTCTAATTCATACAACTATGTATGCACTCTGATCAGATACGGACAGCCAATTATATCACTGTGTTATATCCTGCTGCTGTAACGGTCAGCTTCCGGCTCCACCTACTGTGATTTCAGCGAGCTGCTCGAAGGCGAGTTCAAATCCTTCCGGTAACTGTCTTGCACCAACCGACAGCTCTCTTGCTACCTTTCAAATTCTACTATTCCTTTTCTTCGCATTTGTCAAAATATATGTTTAATTTATCACAGTAAAGGGGAGAAGTCAACAGGGAAATAAAAAATAGGATGAAATCGCTTTCAAAAAATGGATCCTTATTACAATATAAAAATCTGGAATATTTCGATAACTGCCGCATAGAATAGTATTGTTGGGCGAGAGTGGGAAAATATGCCAAAAAGAACAGGGATGGATTTTCCCTTGCCTATAGGAAAATGATGCAATTTGTGGTACAATAGACACAAATAGAAGGACTGGGGAATGAAAAGAACATAAAATGGGGGTGGCAGTATGGAAATACAGTTATGGAAAGAAATTCTGGATCCGTACCGACTGGCAGTAGATGAGATTGTCGTAAAATTTAACCATCTGATCGAGGAATATCACAATGCGGGGATGTATTCTCCCATCCAGAGAGTGGAAGGAAGGGTGAAGAGCATTTCCAGCATTTTGGATAAATTGCAGCGCAAGAATCAGAATATCAATGAGCTGGAGGAGAAGATAGAGGATTTGGCGGGGGTTCGTATCCTTTGTCAGTTCGTAGAGGATATCGATAAGATTGTGCAGCTCATTAAGGAACGCTCCGATATGGAGATTAAATGCATTAAGGATTATGTTTCCAATGTGAAGGATAGCGGATATCGCAGTTATCATATGATTATTTACTACGATGTGAATACCATTCGCGGGGTAAAGACGGTGCAGGTGGAACTGCAGATTCGTACCTTGGCTATGGATTTTTGGGCCACGGTGGAGCATTCCCTTTCTTACAAGTACAGCGATAAGGACAGTATCCCAAGGGAGATTCATGAACGGTTGGTAAATGCAGCGGATGCCCTTCTTGGACTGGACAGCGAGATGTCCACTGTGCGAAATGTTATTATGGATGCCCAGGCATCTCACAAAAAGCGAGAGATTTTGGTGGCAGACATTTTAAATAATATTCAGAATCTCTATAAGGTGGCAAATAAGCGTGAGATTGTCAAGATTCAGGATGAATTTTACCGGGTATATCAGGGTGGTGACTTCGATGAACTGAGACATTTTGGAAAGCAGTTGGATATTATATCTGAGGGTTATCGCGCCCAGAGTATTTCATAAAAACAGCAAAAAAGGCAGAAGACATTTTTGGAAGTGTTTCTGCTTTTTTTTACCCTCAAATGCGACATTTTTGAAGAGATTGAACATTGATAAAATCTAGACATTTTCTTATAATTTTTCAAGTAGTTTGATCGTAGGATAGCGGAGACGGAAGAAAAATGGACAGCGATGGAGCCCCTGCGATCCTCTAGTGATATCTTAATTGTAAAGAAAATGCGGGAGGTTACAATGGAAAACAGAGAAATTAGAAAATTTGATATCCGAGATAAAGTCGGCTATGCATTGGGAGACTGTGCAAACAACTTTACCTTAACAATGGTAAGCAGTTTCTTATTGGTATTCGCCACCAAAATTCTCGGAATCAGCGCAGCAATTGTGGGAACTTTGCTGATGTTAACAAAATTTGTGGATGCTTTTACGGATGTGGCAATGGGACGAATCATAGATACACACGTGGACAAAAATGGAGAGCGTTTCCGTCCATGGATCCGTCGTATTGCAGTACCAGTAGTACTGAGCAGTTGTCTGATTTATAACTGCTTTATTTCTGAATGGCCAATGTGGGCAAAGATTGCTTATATAACCGTGATGTATTTAATCTATGGTTCTTTCTGTTACACAGCCATCAACATTCCTTACGGTGCTATGGCAAATGCCATTACAGACGAACCAAGTGAGCGTACCAGCCTTTCCAGTTTCCGTTCTATCGGAGGTATCGTTGGTAGTCTTGCGGTGGGAATTCTTGTGCCAATGATCATCTATGTGCAGGATGCCGCTGGAAATAATGTGGTAAGTGGTCCTAGATTTTTACTGGCAGGTCTGTTCACCAGCTTAGTAGGTCTGTTATGTTACTACCTATGTTATCGTTGGTGTTTGGAACGTATTACTGTGCCAAATAAGGTGGAAGAGAAGAAGGAAAAGGTGAATTTCTTACAGTCCGTAAAAGAAATCTGTACAGACCGTGCGATTTTAGCGGTAGTTATCTTTGGTATCTGCGCTTCTTCCATCACTGGTATCGCCAATACCTTGAATCAGTACTTATTCTTAGATTACTACAAGGATACTTCTTTATTAGCGATTGCAAGTATGTCTATGATGGTTGGTATGCTGTTGATCGTGCCATTTACGAAGAAATTAACAGACAAATTTGGTAAAAAAGAATGTAGTATGGTAGGTCTTGGTATCTTTACTTTAATCTATGTGATTTTATTTGTGGTACGTCCAGAAAATCCATTGACATATCTTTTATTAACTTTAGTTGGTTATGTGGGACTGGGCTATGCGGTTATGGTTTGCTGGGCGATGCTTGGCGATTCCATTGATCACCACTTTCTGATTACAGGGGAGAGAGCAGACGGAACCGTATATGCTATGTACAGCTTCTTAAAGAAATTGGTAGGCGCGGTAACCGGAAGTATTGGTGCCTGGTCTCTGACTCTGATTGGTTACAACGAACTTGCTACCGTTCAGACAGAAGCAGTTTGCCAATCTATCTTTAATATTACAATGATTATTCCAGGAATCTTTGTACTGATCAGCTTTTTAGCGATTACATTTATGTATCCTCTTAGCAAGAAAAAAGTAGAGGAAAACGTAGAAAAAATGAGAAAACTTCGAGAAGAAAATTAGGAGTTTGGAGATGAATTTATCTGAAATAACGAAGGAGTCATGGGAAGAGAAAAGAGAATCTCTCCTGGAACTGTTTCGAAGAGAAGAGTACGGACGAATTCCTGAGGGCTGGACAAGCCAATGGGAATTGAAAGGAAAGAGACAGGAAGCAGATTACGAACAGCGCACCTATGAGATTCGAATCTGCTTTGAGAAAAAGGAATTTTCTTTTCCTTTTTCTCTCTGGCTTCCTAAAAATGTGGAAAAGCCGGTGCCGGCAGCCATTATGGTGTCGAACCATTCCAGAGAAGAAAATCCTTCTGCGGCGGCCGATCCGGAATTGATGGAACAAATGCTTCCGATTATCCGAAAATTATTGGGAAGTGAAGAGAAGTATCAGGCCATGTGCGAAGATCAATTTAGTGAAAAGAAGGCACAGGAAAAGCACGCCATCCACATTGAACGGGATATGGAACAGGGATATTGGCCTGTTAGAAAAATGTTGGATCGGGGCTGGGCAACAGCGGCTTTCTATACGGCGGATGTGGCACCGGATGATGCGGTGCGCTGGAATAAAGAAGGAATTGCGACGATATTCCAGAAAGAATGTCCAGAAAATGACGATTTTGGATGCTTGAGCCTTTGGGCCTTTGCAGCCAGTCGTGTATTGGATGTATTAGCTTCTATTCCAGAGATTGCTAAAAACAGAATCTCTGTGGCAGGTCATTCTAGGGGAGGAAAGACCGCCCTTTGGGTAGCAGCACAGGATGACCGTTTTGAGACAGCATTTGTAAACAATTCCGGTTGCTGCGGTGCCGCCTTAAATGAAGGAAAATGCGGAGAGAACGTAAATTCAATCATACTAACTTTGGGTTATTGGTTCTGTGAAAATTTCCGAGAGTATGTGGATGTACCAGTGGAAGAGATGCCATTTGATCAACATCTGCTTTTGGCATCCATGGCCCCAAGACCAGTCTATGTTGCCAGTGGAAGTATTGACTATTGGAGCGATCCGGAAGCAGAATTTGCGGGATGTAAGAAAGCATCTGCAGCGTGGGAAGCCATGGGACTTCCAGGACTTATCTGCGATACCTATCCAAGCCCAGAAACAGTTTGGCAGGATGGCATGGTGGGCTATCATCTGCGGGATGGTGGACATGCTTTAACGGAGATGGATTGGATGCGATTTTGCGATTTTGAAGAAAAACATCATCTATAAAAAAAGAAACAATGTTGGGAAACCAGCATTGTTTCTTTTTGTGTGAAATGGGAAGCCATGAAAGGATTTTCTATGACACTTTTGGTTGATGGATAATATCACCCAGACAAAGATCAAGGTAGTGAATGATGTTGTCAGGGGATTCCTGAAAATCGCTGTCAATCCAGGTCTGAATTATGCCAAGGACACCGGCGCACAGATAGTTAAAGATATAGAATTTTTCTGTTTCAGTTAAAGTTAGAAAGGTGACTTGTTGGTAGATGTAGGTGCGGCTCATGTCTGTTACACGGTGAAAAAATTTAGAACTGTTCTTATATTTGAATAGAGAAGCACAGACTAACTGCTCTTCATAGATTAAATAGATGCATCGTTTGATAATCTCAAAGAGAGAGAAGTCTAAAGAGGTGGAGATGACTTTTCGAAACTTTTCATAAAGTGCTTCCTCAATCTTGAAAGCTAAATCATATAAATCGGCATAATAGCGGTAAAAGGTTCCTCGGTGCACATTGGCACAGGAGCATAATTCCCGCACGGTTATTTTTTCGATGGGGGTGTTGTAAAGAAGTTTCAAAAAATGAGTCTGTATAATCTGCTGTGTACTTTTCGTTCTGTGGGTGTTTGACATGGGTATCCTCCTTGATAAATGAATACGCCAAATACCCTGATGCAGTAAACATCAGGGTATTTGTGGTGAAGTCCTCGGCATTTCTTGAGCCTTTCGAGGGCTTTTTACTATTATAAGACAAAAAATGTACAGCTTCCAGGAGCCAATGTAACGGTTCCCGCAGACTGAGGTTCTCCGATAAATGAAGGAAGTTCCCCGTCTTCGGTTAAACGAAGAGCGGTTCCGTTTAAGCACATGACAGTGGAACGCATATGTTTTTCTCCTGTGAGGGTGTAGCGAAGGGCTTCTTTTGGAAGTTCTACGGTAGTTACCTCAGTGAGAGAGTTGTTGATAATCAGATAAGCAAAGCCTTCTTTTCCGTCTTTGCGGGAATGAGCGAAGACATGGGCTCCTTCTCGAATTGGCTCACCGGACTGATATACAGTGGAACCCATAAGGTGATTCCATAATTTTGCAGCAAAATAATTTGGTCTTGGATCAAAGGTGCCATGCTGCAGGAAACCGTAATCAGAGGAAGCAAAGGTGTTATGGAAAATGACACCGTCTGTCACGCTGGCAAAATCCCCTAACTCATTTAAGGTGCGGAGTACATCTAGATAGGTGGATGCCCATGTGTTTCCGCCACCGCCAGCATCACCGGATTCTGTAACCCACATCTGTGCGCCTGGGGCATATTTATCTCTGTAAGGGGCAAAACCGCGAACACAAGCACCGGAAGTTGCCAGATATTCTTCTGTGGCAGCTTCAGAAGCTTCCCAATGAGCAGCAGGTGCCATGGATTCTAAGCGCTCAGAGACACCGTTGTAATAGTGATAACTGAATACGTCAAAAGGACACTGGCTTCCCGCTAACAATTCTTCTGTGGAACAGGTAGGGAAAATATCTGCTATACCTGCGCCGCCTTTTCCGTTGCCCATCTTCATAATGTCACTGTCTGTGCTGCAAGGGCCAACCACGAGACAATCTGGATAATTGTTCTTTACCCAGTTGTTAAAAATATCCTGATCTCGAACAAAATCAGCTGGTGTATATCCGGCAGGGGCACCGGATCGTTCTAACATATTTGGTTCATTCATAAATTCAGCTGCGTCAATAGGAACCCCGTATTCCTGACTTAACTGAAAGATAAGCTCTGACTGACTTAAATCCAAAGGACCATTGTCTGGGTGATTTCCAGAACAGTTTCCTACGGAAATCATCAGTTTGCCATCGATGGCTTTTACAAAATCTAATACACCAATCCACTGGTCTTTTGTCAAAATACCCTGAAAACCTTCTGGTACGATACCATTTGTGTGTCCGTCAAAATCATAGTAAGTCTTGGTTGCCCAAGAACCGGAAACACGTACCCATGCGGTACCCAGTTCACGAGCCATTTTTCTTAATTTGGGATCGTACAGGTCGATAGGATCATACCACTGCATCAGGTCAGTGGAACTTAAAATATTGGAAACATCTTCCTTAATGGAAAAAGGTTCTGTTCCTTCAATCTGTGCGTCAGAGTATGACTTCCAGAAAGTTCCTCCTGTGATTTCTGTCATTTCTACATTGTAAGAAACGAGGCGTGGATCTATGGTATGGGAAGCAACGAGCTTCTCTGGATGCAATGAAATAAATTCTGCCATAAAATCCCTCCTAAAATAAATATTAATAC
>CAYLUV010000097.1:1221-8069 GCA_964386955.1 uncultured Lachnospiraceae bacterium | reverse complement strand
GGAACTTTTCACAACCGTAGATGTAATCGGACAGGGACTTCCACTGATGATGCCTAAGGGCGTGAAGATGATCCAGAAACTCCAGAGATGGATTGAAGACTTAGAGGACAACGAATGGGGCTATGTTCGTACAAAGACACCTCTGATGGCGAAGAGCGACCTATACAAGATTTCCGGTCACTGGGATCACTACAAAGACGGTATGTTCGTATTAGGAGATGAGGAGAAAGACAAAGAAGTATTTGCACTTCGTCCTATGACATGCCCATTCCAGTACTATGTATACAAAAACAGCCAGAAATCTTACCGTGATCTTCCAATCCGTATGGGTGAGACATCTACCTTATTCCGTAACGAAGATTCTGGTGAAATGCATGGTCTGACTCGTGTACGCCAGTTTACAATCTCTGAAGGACATTTGATTGTTCGTCCAGACCAGATGGTAGAAGAATTTAAAGGCTGTCTTGCTCTTGCAAAACACTGTCTCACAACATTAGGTGTGGAAGAGGATGTAACATACCATCTTTCCAAATGGGATCCAGAAAATAAAGAAAAATATATCGGAGAACCAGAAGTTTGGGAAGCAACAGAAGAGTCCATCCGTCAGATTTTAACAGAACTTGACATCGACTTTACAGAAGATGTGGGAGAAGCTGCATTCTACGGACCAAAAGTAGATATCAACGCGAAAAACGTATATGGTAAAGAAGATACCATGATCACAATCCAGTGGGATCCACTGTTAGCAGAACAGTTTGATATGTACTATATCGACCAGAACGGTGACAAGGTTCGTCCATATATCATCCACAGAACATCCATTGGCTGCTACGAAAGAACACTGGCTTGGCTGATCGAGAAATATGAAGGTATGTTCCCAACCTGGTTATGTCCAGAACAGGTACGTGTTCTTCCTATCTCTGAAAAATATGGCGATTATGCAGAAAAAGTAGTAAAAGAACTGAAAGCAAATGGCATCGATGCTACCATGGATAACCGTTCCGAAAAGATTGGTTACAAGATTCGTGAAGCTCGTCTGGACAGACTTCCATACATGTTGGTTGTTGGTGCCAAGGAAGAGGAAGAAGGAAAAGTATCCGTAAGAAGCCGCTTCTTAGGAGACGAAGGTATGAAACCGCTTGACGAATTTATCGATGCAATCTGCAAGGAAATCCGTACAAAAGAAATCCGCAAGATCGAAGTACAGGAACAAAAATAGTATATAAATGAAATGGCACAGGGGCAAATAGGCAGAGAATAACAAAATCTGCCTGTTGCTTCTGTTATGATTAAGTGGGGATGTTATGAATAAAGAAGGAAATAAAGAATCCATGTGGCAGTCTTTGACCTATAGGATTCGTCTGTTTATGTTGATTGCATGGGATATTGTGGTGCTTCATGGAGCCGCTATTATAGCCTTGGCGATTCGCTTTGATTTTCATGTATCAAAGATTGATCCCGTATTTTTGGATGTGATTATGCACTACGGTGTGGTACATACTGTTTTAAGTATTGTCGTATTTGCAGCATTTCATCTCTATACCAGCCTTTGGACATATGCAGGCATTATTGAACTTTGGAACATTATTATGGCAAGTTTTTTATCTGCAGGCATTCAGTGTGTGGGCGTCTATATGATGGGATATTATCTTCCACGATCTTATTTTATTTTATATCCGTGTACATTGATTGTATTTACGGTGATAGGACGATTTGGCTATGGTTTCCTGCGTGCGTTTCGTTCCAATGCAACAAAACGAAGAAAAAAGAAAAATGCAGTGCGAACTATGGTGATTGGAGCGGGAGCAGCTGGAAAAATGCTGTTAAAGGAGCTTACCACCAGCAAGTTTTTGAACTGTGAGGTTCCATGTATCATCGATGATGATCCAGCAAAAAAGGGGACTTATTTGTTGGGGATTCCGGTAGTGGGCAATCAGGATGACATTTCCCATGCGGTGGAAAAATATGACATAGAAGAGATTATTATCGCCATCCCAAGTTTAAGCGGTAAAGAGAAAAAGGAACTGTTTGACCGATGTGCTAATACCGGATGCAAATTAAAGACAGTGCCGGGCTTATATCAGTTGGTGAATAACGAAGTCAGTATTGCACAGATTCGTGAAGTGGATGTGGAAGATCTTCTTGGAAGAGAACCGGTGCGAACAGATATTGCCTCTGTTTTGGATTATGTGGAGGATCAGGTTGTGCTGGTTACTGGTGGTGGCGGTTCCATCGGAAGCGAGATTGGCAGACAGGTGGCCATGCATCATCCAAAACAGTTGATTATCCTGGATAACTATGAAAATAATGCCTACGAGCTGCAGATGGAGCTGAAAAGAACCATGCCGGAGGTGGATGTGGTAGCATTGATTGCATCCGTACAGAGCCGACAGCGCATTCAGCAGATCTTTCGAAAATATAGACCGGACGTTGTTTTTCATGCGGCAGCGCACAAGCATGTCCCTCTCATGGAGGACAGTCCTTGTGAGGCAATCAAAAATAATGTAATCGGAAGCTACAATGTGGCGGCGGAAGCCAATCGTTTCCACGCAAAGACCATGATAATGATTTCCACAGACAAAGCAGTGCGTCCAACTAATATTATGGGGGCATCAAAGCGTCTCTGTGAGTTGATGATTCAGTCCTTTGATCACCTTTCTGACACAAAATTTGCCTCTGTACGTTTTGGAAATGTGTTAGGAAGCAATGGAAGTGTCATTCCTTTATTTAAGCAGCAGATCAAAGCTGGGGGACCAGTTACCGTTACCCACAAAGATATTATCCGCTACTTTATGACCATTCCGGAGGCGGTTAGTTTGGTGCTGCAGGCGGGGGCGTATACTAAAGGTGGAGAAGTTTTTATCTTAGATATGGGAGAACCGGTAAAAATCCTGGATTTAGCAGAAAATTTGATTCGACTTTCTGGATTTAAGCCTTATGTGGATATAGACATTCATTTTACAGGCCTTCGTCCGGGAGAAAAATTATATGAAGAATTGATGCTGGATGATGACAACAAAGAAGAGACTGGAAACAGTCGTATTTTTATCGGACATCCATCTGCCATTACAGACGAACACAAATTCTGGAGAGACCTTCAGGAAGTGAAGGAGGCCGCATTTGATGGCCGAGACGATGTGATTCGCCAGATGGTGCAGGGAATCGTAACCGAATACACTTTTGAGTCCAATAAGTAGGAAAAAGTGTAAGAGGTGAACGTGGATTCTTTTGCAGACATGGGAAAATAATAGGGGTATACATAATGAATAAAAAGGAAACGTGGCCACATCAGTTGACCAGCACACAAAAAAAATATTTAAAATTCAAATATGCCATGGATCGAATCATGGCTTTTGCAGGGCTTATTCTCTTAAGCCCTGTGTTTTTACTCTTGTTTCTTGCCATAAAAATAGAGGATGGTGTAAAAGCGCCTGTATTTTTCGGTCAGAAACGAATCGGTGAGGGGAAAGAACATTTCATGCTGTACAAATTTCGAAGCATGAAGCTGGATACGCCTCATGATACGCCAACCCACCTTCTGGAAAATCCAGAACAGTACATAACAAAAGTTGGAAAGATTCTGCGAAAAACCTCTTTGGACGAGTTGCCACAGCTTCTCAACATTTTAAAAGGAGAAATCTCAGTAGTAGGTCCAAGACCAGCTCTTTGGAATCAGTACGATCTGATGGAAGAGCGAGACCACTACGGTGTGCATCAGATTAAGCCAGGACTTACTGGCTGGGCACAGATCAACGGCAGAGATGAGTTGGAAATCCCGGTAAAGGCCCGATTTGACGGCGAATATTTACAGAATATCGGCATAGCCATGGATTTGAAATGCTTTTTTGGCACCTTCAAGTCGGTGGCCCAGAGCGAAGGTGTAGTAGAAGGCGGAACGGGAGAAATGGAGAGAAACAAAACGGAATGAAGAAAATCATGATCATAACCAACCATTCCTATATGCTGTATCGCTTTCGCAAGGAACTGATTCAGGCATTGATGGAAGAAAATGAAGTCGTACTTTCCATGCCATTTGTGGGACATGAGGAAGATTTCCAGCAGATGGGACTGCGCTGTATTGACACAAAAGTAGATCGCAGAGGCATTAATCCGGTGACAGACAGTCGTTTGCTGCTTACCTATTACAAGCTGCTAAAAACAGAAAAGCCGGATTTGATGATTACTTATTCCATCAAACCAAATGTCTATGCTGGTATCCTCTGCCGAATGCTTCGCATTCCGTACTGCGCCAACGTGCAGGGGCTTGGAACGGCATTTCAGAAAAAGGGCTTGGCGCAATTTGTGACACTTCTTTACAAGATGGCATTTCACAAGGTACAGACGGTATTTTTTGAAAATACAGAAAATGCCGCTGAATTTCAAAAAAGAAAAATCCTTCCAGCTTCCAAAATGACACTTCTTCCTGGAGCTGGCATCAATTTGGAGCAATACCACTACGAATCCTACCCGAAGAATGATAAAACACATTTTCTTTATCTAGGACGTATTATGAAGGAAAAGGGGATGGACGAGTTGTTTTCAGCCACAGAAAAGCTTCATGGCGAATATCCCGGTAAAATAGTATTGGATCTGGTGGGATTTTTCGAAGATGAGTACAAGGAACAGGTGGAAACTCTTGTGAAGAAGGGAATTGCCCAGTTCCATGGATTCCAAGAAAACCCTGTGCCATATTATGGAAAGGCAGACTGTGTAGTACTGCCAAGCTACCACGAAGGCATGTCCAACGTCCTTCTGGAAGCAGCAGCCATCGGCCGTCCAATCATCACATCTGATATCCCAGGCTGTCGCGAGGCAGTAGAAGAAGGTAGCACAGGCTTTCTTTGCAAAGTGAAGGATGAGGAAAGTCTCTATCAGAGAATGAAAGATTTCTTGGCGTTATCTCTGGAAGAGCGAGAACAGATGGGAAAACAGGGACGCCGCAAGATGGAGCAGGAATTCGATAAAAAGAAAGTGGTAGAGATGACAATAGGAAGTCTATCACTGAAATAGGAGAGAAGTTAATCTCCGAAACTCATGATGGGGAGAAAATGAGAATATAGAATGCAAATAGCATATTGTGCATGAATATAAAGCCAAAAGTATCACTTTACAAAGTGACGCTTTTGGCTTTTCTGCTTTAATAATAGATGGAAATGTGGTAGAATGATACATAATTAAGTAATATTTTATATTATGGGTGGGGGTAAAATAATAAGAAGGGGAGTATTTATGTCACAATATTTGTTAATTATTGTCTGGATAGGAATTGTTTATACAATAAGTCAGACAGTAAACGTTTATCAAAAAGAATATGTTCTTGGACAACCTAGAATAAGATATAATATAGGGTTTGTCTTTCTTGCCATTCTTCCACTTATCTGGTGGGCAGCGACAAGGTCAAGGTGGTACTTTGACACAAACGCATACGCGACAGCTTTTGAAGCGATGCCAGATACAATTAGTGGAATTGGTTCTTATATGCAAAGTGTTACGAAGGATAAAGGATTCAACATATTTAGCATAATAATAAAGATATTAGTGGGAAATCATGTTGAAGTATATTTCTTTATCATAGCAGCACTTCAATTAGTGATAGTTGCACTGGTTTTTCGAAAATATTCATCTAATTTTGTAATGTCTCTTTTTTTATTTATAGTAACTACAGATTATATTTCATGGATGCAGAATGGAATAAGACAATTTACAGCGGTGGTATTGATATTTGCAGGAACAGAGTTATTGCTTACTAGAAGATATATACCATTGTTATTTGTGATTTTGTTGGCATCAACAATGCATGGATCAGCTTTGTTAATGATTCCTATTGTTTTTATCGTGCAGGGAAAACCATGGAATGCAAAAATGTTTTTGGCTGTTTTTGTATTTATTATTGCAATTTTGTATGTAGAAAACTTTACTACAGTGTTAGATACATTTCTATCTGATACACAGTACACAAATGTGGTATCGGACTGGCAGAGTTGGGGAGATGATGGCACAAATCCAATTCGAGTATTGGTATATTCTATTCCTACGATTCTTTCCATTGTAGGACTTCGATATATAAAAGAAGTAAATAATCCGGTAATCAACATTGCATGTAATATGGGAATCGCATCTACGATGTTGTACTGTCTAAGTGCGGTAACATCAGGAATTTTTATTGGCAGACTTCCCATTTACTGTTCCCTGTATGCCACGGGAATATTGCTGCCATGGGAATTGAATCACATGTTTGCAGAAAAAACGGCAAATTTGATAAAAATATGCATGGTGGTAGGATTCTTAGGTTTTTATTATTATCAAATTTCTTTTGTTTGGGGGCTAGTATAAATAATATGAATGAGAATAGGGTTACAGTTAGTGTAATAATGGGGATATTTAATTGTGAAGAAACTCTGGCAGAAGCAGTTGATTCTATTATAAATCAGACATATGGTGATTGGGAATTGATCATGTGTGATGATGGTTCGAAAGACGATACATACGAGATTGCACTGCATTATCAAAAGAGATATCCTGATAAAATCGTCGTATTGAAAAATGAAAAAAATGAAGGATTGAATGCGACACTGAACAAATGCTTGAAAAGTGCAAGGGGAACATATATTGCAAGAATGGATGGGGACGATATTTGTTCGCCGGAGCGATTTGAAAAAGAACTCACTGTATTAGAACAGGAAGCAGATGTGGCAATCGTTAGTACGGATATGATTCATTTTGATTCCGCCGGAGAATGGGGAAGGGTTAGTCATCCCACTTATCCTAAGAATATAGATTTTCTTAATGGAACTCCATTTTGTCATGCACCATGTATGGTTCGAAAAGAAGCCTATGATGCAGTGGAA
>CAYLUV010000097.1:0-1211 GCA_964386955.1 uncultured Lachnospiraceae bacterium | reverse complement strand
AGGATACTCTGTTGATGAAAAATATATGAGGGTGGAAGACTTTCATTTATGGTTAAAAATGTATAAGGCTGGATTTAAAGGGAAAAATATTCATGAAGTTTTGTATTCTATGCGTGATGACCAAAATGCTAGAAATCGCAGAAAGTTTCGGCATCGTATCAATGAATCCTATGTAAGATATTTAGCACTGAAAGAATTTAAGTTGCCAATTTGGGGTTATATCTTTGTGCTGCGACCAATAGTGGTTGGATTGTTACCAGTAGGGGTATACGATTTACTGCATAAAATGAAGCTGAAAAGATAAAAGGGGAGAAATATAGATGATTCCTAAAATAATACATTATTGTTGGTTTGGACATGGAAAAAAACCAAAATTAGCGGAAAAGTGTATTGCTAGTTGGAAAAAGCATTGTCCTGATTATAGGATTATAGAATGGAATGAAGATAATTTTGATATTAATATGAATCCATATACAAAAATGTGTTATGAACAGAAGAAATATGCATTTTTAACGGACTATGTGAGATTGTTGGTAGTATCCCAACATGGTGGTATTTATTTTGATACAGACGTTGAGGTACTGCGTCCATTTGATGATCTTTTAAAAAACAGTGCATTTTTTGGTTTTGAGAATGACGAATATGTGAATACAGGCGTTGGATTCGGTGCGAAGGCTGGAAATACAATAGTAATTCAGATGCTTAAAGAATATGATGCACTGTTGGATGGAAAAAAGGAGACGATTCCATGTCCAACATTAAATACGAGGGCGTTAGAATTGTTTGGATTACAAAAAAATGGGAAGCAACAATGCATTCAAGGAGCAATGATTTATCCGGAGGCATATTTTAATCCGTATGATTCTCCTACAGGAAGGTTAAAGAAGACAAGTGAGACGTATTCTATTCACTGGTATGCAGGGAGTTGGATTAGTAGAAGAAAAAAGATAAGAGCAATGTTTGGAAAACCGCTACATCGGATTTTTGGAACAGATTTCATGGAGAGAATAAGTAAAAAGAATGAGGGATAGATCCATATGGAATTACAAAAAGACGATGTAAAAATGCTGCAAGGATTATGTGCTTTAGCGATGATATTTTTGCATTTATTTAATAGAGAATATCAAGGATTGTTTAATCCAATGTTGTTCATTAAGGATTAGTAGAAGAAAAAAGATAAGAGCAATGTTTGGAAAACCGCTACATCGGAT
>CAYLUV010000096.1:0-8280 GCA_964386955.1 uncultured Lachnospiraceae bacterium | reverse complement strand
TCGCATTCAAACTCTGTTCCATCAAAGAATCTAATCGTCAGTCTACCGGATTCATAAACCTTGATATGGCCCAAAACCATAATGACCAAATCTGCATCTAATTCCTCAGTCTTCCCTTTCTTGGCTGCTGTCATAAGCTGCTCGGTTTTAATGCGAAGGAGCTCACTACCTTCTTCCAGATTCTTATCCCATAATTCCTTATAGTCGCCATCGTTACCTGCAATCTCGTTCCAACTCATCATAAAAAGCTTAACCAAAGCATCTTCCATAATATATCGATTGCTACAAACTCTACGCCCGCCAACCTTATTGGTGGAACCGCATCGCCATTTAACAACTTTTCTACCATCTCTAAAGGTATAGGTTACTCTGGAATAAAGGTGTCCGCATTCGCCACAAATAATCTTTCCACTAAGAGGTCTTGTCTCCGTAAGAACCGCGTAAGTGTTGGTATGATGAACCTTGCAATACTCTTCTCTTCTTGCAATCTCCTGCTGCACCGCATTCCAAGTATCAATGTCAATTATGGCCTCATGGTCATCCTGGATGTGATACATTTGTAGCTTACCATCGTTAACCACTCTCTTCTTCGTAAGGAAATCCTGAGTGTAACTTTTCTGCAAAATCACATCGCCCATATACTTTTCATTTCGAAGCATACTATCTATTGTAGATACATGCCAGTTGGATTTACCATCCCAACTCTTAACCTTCTCTGCTCTAAAATCTCTTGCGATTCTATCCGGCGTTTTCCCTAACAAGTACTCATGATAAATTCGTTTTACAACCTTGGCCTGTTCCTTATTCACTACCAGGTTTCCATTTTTATCATAATCATATCCCATAAACCGCTTTGTGGACATACGATACTGCCCCTGCTCAAATCGCCTACGAATTCCCCACGCACTGTTCTCTGAAATGGAGCGCGACTCATCCTGGGCCAATGATGATAATATAGTCAAAAGCACTTCGCCCTTGGCATCCATGGTGTTAATATTCTCTTTTTCAAAAATAATTGCGACACCTTTTTCTTTGAGCTCACGCACGTAATTCAGACAATCCAACGTGTTTCTGGCAAATCTGGAAATCGACTTCGTAATAATTAGGTCAATCCTTCCCGCCCTGCAGTCGTCAATCATACGCTTGAACTCTTCACGCTTTTTCGTATTGGTGCCGGATATTCCTTCATCCGCATAAATATCCACCAAATCATATTCTGGATTTTTCTCTATCATCTCCTTATAATAGCGAACCTGATTCTCATAACTTGATAACTGTTCTTCTTGATCGGTTGACACGCGGCAATACGCTGCAACCTTCTTTTTCTTTGCAATCTGTCGCCCGGACTCCGTTGTCGTAATCTGTTTTGCTGGTATAACAGTAATGTTTCGAGCCATCAATGACCACCTCCTCAACTACAGTTGGCTCTGTAAATATTCTGCCTGCAAGTTCACTCTCTCGTACCCGAATTCCCTTACAGGCATCTTTTCCTTGGCTAATATATGTAGCACATAGCCACTCCACCTTTTTGTTGTAAACATATCTTCTTCTAAGAAATTTCCCGCAATAGGGGCATATCAGTTTATGGCTATTCGGGTACCGGTTGGTATAATCCGGATTCCCCTTCTTAATGCCACGTTGTTTTCTATTGTAGGCTATAAGCTCCTGCACATGCTCCCAATCCTCCGGCGAAATAATCGCTTCGTGACTTTCAGTTACATAAAATTGTGTAACCTGGCCATTATTTTTCACCGTATTACGCATATTTTCCGGCGTATAATATTTCTGCAAAAGGCTGTCGCCCTTGTATTTCTCATTGGTAAGCATTCCCCTTATGGTACTTTCATGCCATGCAGCGCCGGTGACGGTAGTAATACCTTCCTCATTCAGTGCTTTTGCAATACAATGAGTACCAACACCAGACAAATACATATCAAATATCCTTCGAACAATACTGGCTTCTGCTTCATTTATCACCAGATTACCGTTTTCATTTTTGTCATACCCCATAAAGCGACTTGTGTTAACCATAAGCTCGCCTCGTTCGAATTTCTTTCTGCAGGCCCACTTATTATTTTCACTCATACTTCTGCTTTCTTCCTGAGCAAAGGAAGCCAACACTGCAAGCATCATTTCTCCCTCAGAAGACATGGTGTAAATATTATTTTCCTCAAATAATACGCCCACACCAACTTCCTTAAGTTCTCTTACAACTCGAAGTAGTGTCACCGTATTTCGCGCAAATCGTGATATAGATTTTGTGATAATCATATCTATCCTGCCGGCCTTGGCGTCATTTAACATCCTCTGAAATTCTGGTCTCTTTTCTGAAAAACCGGTAATTCCTTGGTCTGCGTACACGCCTACAAATTCATATTCCAGATTTGACTTTATAAGCAATTCATACGTTGTAATCTGATTTTCCAGCGAATTTTCCTGGCTATCACTATCCGTTGATACCCTCGCATATGCGCACACTTTTATTTTCGTTTGCACTTTACATTCCGGCTCAATTTTCTTTATCTTCACCTAACCTCTTCCTTTCATACTTTGCTCTGTGTTCAAGTTCCTGGTCCCTTGTACGAAATGCCGCGTTGCCTTCCAACTTAGAAAGTAAAACCTTGCGACTGGATTTGTATTTCTCACCCGAAAAACCAATCCTTACAAGCCAAACCCGAAAATAATATCTCTCATTATCCGGCGCTGCTTTTGCTAGCTTCACCTTTTTAGTAATAAGTGCTTCGTTGCATATAGCAGTTGCCAAATCCATGTAAGCTCTAATCCATTCTGGTTCTTCCGTATATGGAAATCCCTCAAAATGAATTTTTCTTTCATCAAATCGAATTCCTTTTGTAGCATCTTCGCAACCTGCCTTTTCCCACAAAAATAGGAACTCGCTAACACTCGTCGGCGGTTCCTCGTACAACATTTCTATTAATCTGTGGGATATCTGAAATCCATTTAACACGCCTACTGCTTTATTGATAAGTTCTTCTTTGGTCCATATAATTTGCACCAAATGTATCAAGCTCTCTGCTGTATGCGCACTAATTGGTATATCAATCGACAAAATACTTCTGTCATCATCCCAGCTATCATCAATAAGTTTCTGTGCCGCAAGTGACTTGAGCACACCTACATTCTCCATGAAATCTTCTACCAGAAGGTTCCCTTCTCTATCAATTGTGAAGGTTCCATCGGTATACTGGAATGTAGGCGGGCCCTGGTAGCGCATCTTTACTCCCGTTAAAGAATAAAGCATATCTACCAACTCTCTTCTGTTTTTTGTAAGTGTTAAAATCGTCATCGTATGACCTCCTTCCGTTTCGGTATGTGTATATATCACTCTACCGAGGAAGAAAGTCAACGATTACTTACATAATTATGAGATTTTCTTTAATACAACTTCTGTTGGAAGTTTCCCGCTTATCTCCTGCCTTTTTGCTATTTCCTTCTTATCCACCTTCATATCCGGATCTGTCCAAAAACGTGCCTGAATATAGCAATCATGGCTACAATACTTCCTATTCTTGTTACCATAAGAGTAGAAAACACGCTGGCAATAGCTACATTCACATTTGTATGTAGCAGCCTTACTGTGTTTCGCTTCGCTGGGATGTTCCTTCCACCAAGTCCTGCGGCATTCGTCAGAACAAAAGAGCTTTTTACCGGAATGTGGCACACGTAATATTTTCCCTCCGCACTGCTTACATATTTCCGGATGCTTCTTATGCTCTTCAAAATTCAACTTTACTAACTCGGCATTTCCATCAAGACCATGTGTCTTACAAAAGTAACGTACATTCTCTTTGGAAGTGCCTATAACAATTGCTATCGATTTATATCCCAGCCCTTTAAGGCGGAGATTTGTAATTTGTTTTGCAATTTCTGGTCTCATATGCTAACTCCTCCATAATAATCAACTGTTTCATAGCTTCTATCCTTTCAAAAGCGCACTGAGCATTACACTTCCTGGCGCACTAATCGTCTCAATTTTTCTCTGTTTTCCTTGGTTTATCGTGTTTTGTCTGTTTAGCCTTGTTCATCTTGAATACCCCTCTTACAATTTCGCGAAAATTTGCGTGAAGGGGGCCATCGGTCTTCAGATCAAAAAGTTGTAGAGATTTGACTTCCCCCTACCCCCTATGAACCTGTTAACATTTAGGGGTTTAATACCCCGTTTGAATTCTCTATTTCGTGTGTGCGACTACCGCACCGTTTGTGCTACTAACTGCCCCAGAGATTATACCTGCCCTAGGTCTATGCAATGTGGCCGCGAGACTTATAATCAAAAGCCTTGGACTTCTTGCTGATACAATAATGCCAGTTAAGCATATATGGTCTCACCGGTTCGTAACCAGCTAACAACATCGCATGTTTGAACTGATTGTTTGTCAGGTAAATACCTGTGTCGTGTGTAAGAATATGCTTTAACCCATAACTGCTTACCCCTTCATATGAAGTCTTTCTTGGAATGATATTCTCCTCAATCCAATCTAACACCTGCTTCTGTTCTTCTTTATTCTATAAGCAAAGCTTCATCCCCTTGGGTCCAGGGAATACCATTTCTAATTTCAGATATCATGCTTTTCTTCCTCCCTTATGATTTGGTGACAGTAATCACATTTTAGTGACAGTTACTGTGCAGTACATTTCTGGTACTGTCACCACGCCAAGCCCAGTACTTATAGGTTTTTGTTCCTTATTGGTGACAATAGTGACACCATTTTGAACTTACCTTTATATACACTTTTTTTAAACTTTTTTATTTATTTCTTTTTGTTTGAACCAAGAAATAAAAAGTATTGTCACTTCTGTCACCGAATACCGCTAAGCCCGCTAATTCTCTGGCTTTGAGTTGGTGACAGTAATACGTGTATGCTATCACTTGGTTGTCACTAAATGGCAACTACTATCACTACGCCAGCAATGGTTCTATATCATCATAACCATATGCCTTTCTATAGTTATCTTTTGCTTCATCGGAAAGAGTATAAACTTTATAAAAGCTGCCGCCCTTTCCTCTGCGAACTACCATGTCCTGATAATTGATTCCTACATGCTTTGCAAGGTCATCCCGAAATTCCCTCGCAGTTTTAGAATAGCCATGATTATTGTCCCTGCACCATTCCTGATAAACCTTAAATACCTTACCAGTGGTACAGCCATCACTAATCTTGCCGCCATCCCTTTCCACCATACAGTCATTGAAAAATGCAATCACTGTATTATTCTCTGCCTGATACTGCTTTCTTGAATCCTTCACACAATCCGGTTCTGAGAAAACATATCCATTGGCAATAACACGCTTAAGTGCCATTACTGCGTTATAGATGATACCCTTTCTCTCGGCATACATCTTATCCAGTAATTTCTTATCCTGCTTTTCTTGCGGAATTACATTGTTACATTCCACTTGAATAATACGATTATAAACCCATTCCCCATCATCACCGCCAAAACGAGGAGTACGATTCATACAGAACCAAAACAGTCCCCCGAATACAAACTCGAATCCATTCTTACCTTTATACTCTGCAAAAATGCTGTCACCACCGGTACATTTTTTGAAAGTTTTCAGTTCGTCCACTGTTAAAAAGCTCATATCCGAACTTCCTGCCAAGCGCTTTCCGTAAATATTACTGGTGCCGAAGCGTGCCTCGATTTCTCCAAGATCCATGGCTACATAGTTTCCTTTTCCAAGCAGCAGTTCAGTCAGCGACTTAAGTTGTGACTTTCCGGTATCACCAGCACCTACCATAAAAAGTGCCTTCTTCATACGCCAACCTTTCACATTGGAAATACACACTCCAATAAATTGCATCAGAAGTTCTTGTATTTCCTTATTACCGCTGGTAAGCGTATGTAGAAATTTATCAAATACCGGTGTATCTGCCGGCATTCCTGTCCATTCACATGGAAGTTGAATGGTTGATAACACATCCGGACTATGAGGTAATAATTCCATAGTATCCACATTCAGCAGGCCATTTGAGAAATTGATAAGATTCTCATCGGTATTTACATCATCACTGATTACAAAATTCAAATCTGTAATCAGCTGCTGGAATACTTCATTCACATCTCTCATATGAAGAAGTGATTCATCATAATCCGTAATATACTTCTTGATAAGTCCCTTAATCATTTCATCTGCATAAGGTCTGTAACATCCATCTTCATAGATGTATCTTTGTACGCCACTCCTACCGGTATCTCTAACAGAAAGCATATGTTGATGCTCTCTAAAATACTTGGCTAGCAGTGGACAACTCACATGTCGCCTTTCTTTTTCATCCTCCCAGATGAATGGCGGTATTGGCACTTTCCCGGTATAAAATTCACCACCGCACAGTGCTATCGCTTTTTGAATTGTGGACTTACGATAATCTTCCCTCTCCCACTTTTCTCGCATAATAGCGCTACTGCGATACAATCTATCAATGGTTTCTTCATCACCCTGACTGTAAAAAGCAAGGTAATTACAAAGTGCCAAGTCTGCTTCTGAACCAGAGCCATATTCACTTTTATCGCCCTGAACATACAGCTTATTGAACTTATCTGCATTCTTTGCTCTACCACCGGCAATCTGAATAATCTCCATATCAGACAACTTCTTTGCCTCTTCTTCCTCATCTGCTACAGTATAAGAATCTTTACAAAAGTTATCACGCTTCATGTACCTCTCCAAGAAACTCAAAATCCCTTGAGTGCAATCCACAACAGCAACATCCTTTACTGCATTACCGGTAAATGTCATATACCGGTTGGTAAGGCCTCCAATATAAAGTTCCAGATGATTATGAGGATTTTTCACATAATATGCAGGTGCCAATTTACCATCCTCCGTAGGAATAGCAGTGACATCTACTTTAGCTACGATGTGCCTTCCTTCTCCGCTTGGAGACACTTCCATATAAGAGGGAATCAATGCACCGATTTGCTGCGGCACAATTTCATCTTCTATATGGTCCATGTCTATCACTGCATGTCCTTTTGGAATTACAAATCCAACTCCATCAAAGTTAGCATTTGCCGCCACATCAGAAGCTTCTTCAAAAAGCACCCACTGAGCTTGATACTTTTCATTGGTACCACACTTATTCTTGGTTTTAGCACTATACAAAACTTTGGTTCTTTTGCCATTTATGGTTTCATATTTCCATACAACCCATATAGGCATTTCCTTTAATGTCTGCATCCATGATCACCTCCTAGGAAGCAATCTTTAATGTTTTGATTGCCTCCGGCAGAACAAGTCTTCCATCCACACGATGTGTCACCCTAAAACCAACCATGCCTCTGTCAGAATAGAGCTCATTCAAGCGCTTAATCGCTCTATTACCTCTATCTCCAATCCAGAAGTAACTAAAGTCACCAAATGCAATCGGACAATTGCCTGCTGCCACATCCGGCATCGCATCTGACGTGTAAACAGGCTTGCCGAGTAACTTAAGAGGCATTTCTTTTGTCATATCTTCTTCCCAGACATTACGTCCCTGGGCCGACTTTACCTTATGCAAGGTTCTAAGCGCTTCTTCACTCATAAGCCATACTGCATTTTCACGATATTTCTGGCCAAGGCTGAAATATAAATCCAGCGCTGCATCCATCGTAACTTCTGCTGCCTCTGTTCCCACCTGGGCATCTAGCAAAAGACCATGAGGTTTATGATTACCATCACCGGTCAAGAAGGCTTCCTCTTCCAATTCACCGATTTTATCACCTGCAATTTCTACAATATGCTGCTCAACATCAAATCCGGCATCCTCTAACAGTTCCTCTGTCACAAGTGTAATATAGGCATTCTTATGAGCATCAATGATTACCTGATAAAACTGCTCGTCCTCAAAAATCATTTCGCCACCTTCTTCAATCCAATGTGCAGTTCCATGAGATGATACTCCCGGAATTCTAAGAAGATTTTCTGTTTTAATTACATTACCAAGTGTACGAACAACACTCTTGTTCTCCATTGCTTTTACGAGCTTCTTCTCCATTTCATCCGGTACGAGATAGCCACCTTCTTTATCAGAACCTACCTTTAATGCATCGGTTACCTCAGCCCTTCTTAAATATCCTTCGAAGTGCTTCGGATATAATGCTGTCTTTCGAACCATATCCTTCTTTAGGGCGTCCCCATTTACCATTTCTTCTAAAATTGCTTTTCTTTCCTCTACGGAAAGACCTTTTGTGTTTTCTACCATAATAAATTCCTCCTCCAATTTACGCTGTTTTCTTAACAGCAATCTGATCAATTAGTTTCATAATTTTGCGCTT
>CAYLUV010000095.1:0-8328 GCA_964386955.1 uncultured Lachnospiraceae bacterium | reverse complement strand
ATGAAAAGAAGAGCCGGAGCTTGTTGTTATGTTTTCTATAGGAAAATATGGCAGCAGGCTCCGGCTTTTTGTATCAGTATTTAAAAAATGACAGCAGATTTCTTTTTTATATTTGCATTTGGGAAACGTGGCAAGTCGAATCTTTCGCCATCAGAGGAATGTAAGATTTTTTTAAAGATTTCGACCATTAATTGTGATAAAATGGAAGGAAAAAAGCGGAGGAGAATATAGATGGAAACAACGATTTTAGTAGTAGACGACGATAAAGAGATTGCAGAGCTTGTTGAGATATATTTGTCCAATGAAGGTTACAAGGTGCTGAAAGCCAGCGATGGTTTGGAATGCATTGCCATGCTGGAACAGCACAAGGAAATCAAGATGATTGTTCTTGATATTATGATGCCCAATATGGATGGTTTGGAGGTTTGTCGAATCATTCGAAGCCAGAGCAATATTCCAATCCTTATGTTAAGCGCAAAGGCGGAGGATATGGATAAGATCATAGGATTTGGCACAGGGGCGGATGATTATATGACAAAACCATTTAATCCGCTGGAATTGGTGGCAAGGGTAAAATCCCAGATGAAGCGCTATAACAGAATTCAGCCTATGGGTGAGGAGGAAAATACGGACGAAATCCGAATTCAAAATCTTACCATCAACAAGGTGGCCCATCGTGTGAAGAAGGATGGCAGGGACATCGCTCTGACACCAATCGAATTTGAAATTCTTTATTTGCTGGCCTCCAATCAGGGGAGAGTCTTTAGTACAGATGAGATTTTTGAGCGAGTTTGGAATGAGAAAGTGTACGAGGTAAACAACACCGTGATGGTACACATTCGAAGACTGCGGGAAAAGATTGAGGATAATCCGAAAAGTCCAAGAATGTTGAAGACCGTTTGGGGGGTAGGATATAAAATTGAAAATTAAAGGCATGAAAAGTCTCCGAATGAAACTGACTATGTATGCTTTACTTAGCATGGTGGCAACGATTTGTATTATCACGGTACTCCTTTTGGGGGTATCAAAGATAAACAGTCGTCCGGTAGGTAGTGGGAAATTTGGGGAATATGGAAAGACGAACAATGTAGTACAGCCTCTATTTGAGAATATTACGGTGAATCACATTGCGATTTTTATTATTTGCTCTCTTATCATTTTTGCGGCGCTCTTTGTGTTGATTTCCTATGACACGATTTATTATTTAAAAGAGATTATTATTGGCATTGAGCGCATGAAGAATGGAGATATGGAATTTGAGCTTCGCGTGGAGGGAGAAGATGAACTGGCAGTGATTGCCAATTCCATCAATGAGATGCGAATTCGTATTGCCAGTGAAAATGAGACGAAGCGATTGGCAGAACAGACAAAGGATGAGCTGATTACCAACGTGGCACATGATCTTAGAACGCCGCTTACCTCTGTCATCGGGTATCTGGATTTGGTGCGGCGGGATGACATTCTTACGCCGGCACAGCAAAAAAAATATATCGGTATTGCCTATGACAAGGCTAAAAGTCTGGAAACTTTGATTAAGGATTTGTTTGATTATACCCGTTATAACAAGGATAAAGTGAAGATTCATCAAAATGTGTTGGATCTCAATGAATTTATGACACAGCTGGTGGATGAATTTTATCCAAGTTTTACAGAAAAAGGTCTCATTTGTATGCAGGAACTTGCCAAGGAGAGTCTTTTTGTCTACGGGGATGGTGAACTTTTGGCAAGGGCCATCGGCAATTTGATGAGCAATGCCATCAAATATGGTGCAGATGGCAAGCAGATTGAGATTTACACAGAGAAACAGCGGGATGATGCGGTGGTAAAGGTAGTAAATTATGGACGTATTATTCCAAAGGATGATCTGGACAAGATTTTTGACAAATTTTATAGAGTGGAAGGTTCGCGTTCCCTAAAAACAGGAGGAACAGGATTAGGTCTTGCCATTGCAAAGAATATTGTGGAACTCCATGACGGAAAAATTAGTGCAAAAAGTGGCATTTCTGGAACAATCTTTCAGATTTCCCTGCCCCTTTATAAGGAGAAATTATGAAAAAAAGACATGAAAAAGGAATGATAATTATCACACTGGTGATTGTAATCTGTTTTTTTCTGATGTATTTAATAGAAAAAGGACCATCTTTTACCTTAAAAAGTGGCCAGCAAGAGGGAAATGGTACTGTGCTGCAAAATAGCCGCAGCGTTGACAGTATAGATATGCTTATGAATGAGGATATTGCAGTGACGGATACGGAAACAGCCAGTTCTGCGGAGGAAGAAGATTTGTGGATTTTATTTGATGAGCTTCAGTTTGATCGGAAGGGAAGCCGGATAAAAACCATGAGTTTTAGTGTGTTGCTGATTTTATATGTTGTAGTGATTGGTCCTATCCTATATTTTCTTTTGAAAAAAAGAGATAAGATGGAATGGATGTGGGGATGGATTCCCGGCTGTGCCATTTTGTTTGCCGGAGTAATTCTTTTTTTGGGAGACACTATATCTGTGAAAAAGCCATTGGTAGATGCGCTCACTGTGATAAGACCAGGACAGGAAGATCAGGTATATTTATCTATGACAAGTCCAGGAAGAAATGCCTATACATTATCCTTTGAAAGCACCGTAAGGGACGTGGTTCCCCTTTATCTTGCAGGGGAATATCGCCTGACAGAAAATGGAGTAATGCGGGAGGAACAGGAGTACACGGTGGAGCAGGAGGAAGGAAATCTGACCTTACAAATGCAGCCCCGAGAAGCTTTTTCGCAGGATTATTTTCGACTGACTTTGGATAATATTCACGAAGAGAATGTAGAAGAAAAATGGAAATTTCAAGGGGATGTGCTTATTGGGACATTAAAAAATGATACTCAGTGGAATTTTGGAGATGTGATGCTCTTCTATCAAGAAAAATACTGTGTAATCAGCGATTTTTCTGTGGGTGATAAGCTGGAAATTCAGCAGGAACAGTGGAAAACGCTGAAAGAGGAAGATATGTGGATGGGACCGGGCAAGTACTGTGTCAGTAAGCGGTCTGATTACAGTCGGATTCTGAACTTTGCGTATTTTAAGTACTATGCCAGCGATGTCTACGGCGAACAACTCTGTTTTGCAGCGGTTATAGAAAACCATGACAGCGGTGTAAAAAAAGAGGGAACGGATACGGTTTCCCATGGACTTTACTATCAGATTAGTGAGGTTGATTAGACAGGGAGGTTATATGCTGGAATTAAACAATGTAAAAAAATATTTTGGCAGTACCAAGGCCATCGACGGCGTGGAACTTCATATAAAAAGAGGAGAAATCTTTGGTGTCATTGGACAGGAAGGGGCAGGAAAGACCACGCTTCTTCAGTTGGCAGCAGGATTAATTCGACCAGACCAGGGGAGTGTCTTTATAAATGGGATGGATCTTAGCCATGATACTTACCAAAGTCGAATTCAAATTGGCTATGTGCCACAGCATTTTCAGCTCTATGATAAATTAAAAGTGCGAGAGTACATGGAATTTTATGCAGGATTTTATCCGACGGAGGGTATCAAGAAGGATCGTTGGATTGGAGAATTGTTGGATTTAGTACAGCTAACAAAGATGGAGGATGTCTATGTGGAGAAATTGTCTCGGGGAATGAGTCAGAGACTCTGCGTGGCGCAAGCCCTTTTATCCAATCCACAGGTATTAATTCTGGATGAGCCGGGAAATGGTATGGATCCAAGAGCGCGCATGGAATACCGAGAACTTCTAAAAAAATTGACTCAGACGGATCGAACCGTCTTGATTAGTTCCCATCTAATCACAGATCTTCCAGATTACTGTACTTCTGTGGGCATTTTAGAACAGGGAAGATTTCTATTAGAAGGTAGTATGGATGTTATTTTAAAGAAGATAAAGAAAGAACAGCCGATTTTGATTCAGGTTGCGCAGGGAGAGGAACTTGCTCTTGCTGTATTGCGAAGCAATGAAAAAGTAGGAAAAGTGACAGTCTCTGACAATGGCATGCTTGTTTTCTTTGACGGAGAGGAAAAGGAGGAGGCAGAGCTTCTTCATTCTTTGGTGCAGGCGGGCGTATCTGTCTACAGCTTTAATAGAACCAACGTAAACTTGGAGAATCGCTTTTTTCAAATGATTTCAGAGCAGGGGGAAGAAGAATGCAGATAAATCCCATCTTGATAAAAGATATGAAAATAAGAGCCAGACAAGTAAAAGTGCCTATTTTTGTAATGGCATACAATTCTTTGTTGGTGTTGATCGCCATTGTAATGCTTAGCACCTCAACCAATGCCTTTGGAAACAGTGGGAGGGCGGATTATAAGCTGATGAGTGAATTATTTGCGGGAATGGGTATTCTGCAGTGTGCCATGGTAGTTTTGATTTCTCTTATCGTGGCGGCGGGAGGATATTCCGGTGAAAGGGAAAGTGGCACGATGGATATGCTTTTGATGACGCCTATTCGTACCAAGGAGTTAGTCAATGGAAAATTAATCGCAGCGGTCCTTACCGCCTTTTTGTTCACGTTTTCTAGCTTGCCGGTGATGGCACTGGGAACCATCTATGGGGGAACAGATATTAGTGATATTATCTATTTACAATGTATTTTAATAATTTTGTCTATCACCGCATCTTGTATTGGTCTTTTGTGTTCCTGCATTACCAAAAAGACCAGCATTGCGGTGGCGTCTTCCTTGATTCTAGAAATCGGCTTGGTGATGGGACCCTTCTTTCTTCTGGATTTTTGGGGCGGTTTTAAGGTGAATACCTATCAATTTGGTGATGTGATAGGACCTTTTTCTATAGTGGCGGTATTGTTATTTAGTTTTAATCCCATTATTTTTGTGATTCGCTTTTATGACCGTATTATGGGATTGGACAATATGATGAGTATGTTTAACTATCGCTATGGTATTGGAGAGGATACCAATCTGTATCGCTGGATGGAAGAGTACTTTCCGGAAATTTCCATGGTGGCGCAGTTACTGCTGTGTGTGATTTTGGTCTATTTTATTGCAAGACTGATAAAAAAGGGGAGAAATGTCAGATAAGAAAAAGATGACACTATTTTTTTCCTGTGATATAATGAAGTGCTATGCGGCAAGGAGACATTGAATGGAGATATCCTATAAAAAAATGTGTTTTGTCCATTGCCGGGTAGATTTTGTTATATTTTGTAGAGAAATGAGGTCAGAAAATGAGCATATATGATACATTAAATCCGCAGCAAAAGGCAGCGGTACTTCATACAGAGGGGCCATTGCTGCTTTTGGCAGGCGCAGGTTCCGGAAAAACGAGAGTGTTGACCCATCGAATTGCCTGGCTGATTGAGGAACAGGGGGTTAATCCATGGAATATTCTAGCGATTACCTTTACCAATAAAGCAGCAAGAGAGATGCGGGAACGTGTAGATTCCCTGATTGCATATGGGGCGGAGGATATCTGGGTTAGTACCTTCCATTCCACCTGTGTGCGTATTTTGAGACGACATATTGAGTTATTAGGATATAAAAGCGGCTTTACGATCTATGACACGGACGATCAGAAGGCTTTGATGCGGGAGATTTGCAAACAGCTCAATGTGGATACCAAGCAGTACCCAGAGCGCAGTCTTCTCACTGCCATTTCAAAGGCAAAGGATGAGCTGTTGACTCCATCTGAGTATGAGGCGGAAAATCAATATGATTTTAGAAAAAAGAAGATTGCACAGGTATATAAAGAGTATCAGAAACGACTGAAAGCCAACAATGCCCTGGATTTTGATGATCTTCTCTTTAAAACAGTGGAGCTGTTCCAGTTCCATCCAGAAGTGTTGGACAAATATCAGGAGCGCTTTCGTTATATTATGGTGGATGAGTATCAGGATACCAATACCGTGCAGTTTAAATTTGTCAGCATGTTGGCGCGCAAATATCGAAATCTTTGTGTGGTAGGTGACGATGACCAGTCTATCTACAAATTCCGAGGAGCGAATATATACAATATTCTAAACTTTGAGAAGGAATATCCAGATGCAGAAGTCATCAAATTGGAACAGAATTATCGATCTACCAAGAACATTTTGGATGCCGCCAACAAAGTGATTGCCAATAATAAAGAGCGAAAAGTGAAGGCTCTCTGGACAGAAAATGAGAGAGGAGAAAAGATTCGCTTTGAGCAGTTTGGCACAGAATACGAAGAGGCGGAACAGATTGCAGAAAAAATCGAAAAGTTTGTAAAGAATGGAAGTTCTTATCAGGATATGGCAATTCTTTATCGTACCAACGCCCAGTCCCGTGTGCTGGAGGAAAAGTTACTTCTTCGAAATATCCCATATAAAATCGTGGGAGGAATCAACTTCTATCAGCGCAAGGAAATCAAAGACATCCTTAGTTACTTAAAGGTGGTACATAACGGTGTGGATGATCTTGCGGTGAGAAGAATTATCAATGTGCCAAAGCGTGGAATCGGGGCAACCAGTGTGGAGCGAGTGATGGCATTTGCCATGGAACAGGAGATTAGTTTCTATGATGCGGCGGCCGTTGCCGATGAAATTCCAGGTATGAGCCGTGGTGCAGGCAAAATCAAAGAATTTGTCTCTTTAATAGAAGAATTTCGAAAAACATTATATGAAAAAGGTATTGTAGAAGTCTTTCAGGAGATTCTGGATAAGACTGGGTATGTGGAAGAACTGAAAAAGGACGACACACCGGAATCCCAGAGCCGATTGGAAAATATCGATGAACTGCTGAATAAGATTGTAGAATATGAGGAGACCACAGAAGTACCGAATTTAGGTGAGCTGTTGGAGGAGATTGCCTTGGTGGCAGATATCGATGGATTGGAAGAAGACGCAGAACGTGTGGTACTTATGACTCTTCATAGTGCCAAGGGTCTTGAATTTCCTTATGTCTTTATGGCAGGCATGGAAGACGGCGTATTTCCAAGTTATATGACGATTATCTCTGATAACACAGAGGAGCTGGAGGAAGAAAGACGTCTTTGTTACGTGGGCATCACCCGTGCGAAGAAGAGACTGTTCCTTTCTAGCGCCAGAAGAAGAATGACCCATGGGCAGACCCAGTACAATATGGTATCCCGATTCATTTCTGAGTTGCCAAAGGAACTGTTGGAGGTGGACAAGGGATACGAAAAAGATGCAGCACATCGAAGTATGTCTCTGGCACAGGCGGTGGAGCGAAAGAAAACTTTCCATAAAAAACCATATCAGCAGGCGGCCATACCTGCTCCTGGCAACGTAGAATTGGACTATGCAGTGGGAGATCGAGTAGGTCATGTGAAGTTCGGTATAGGAACCGTAAAGGAAATCCGTTCCGGCGGAAGAGACTACGAAGTGACGGTGGAGTTTGACAAGGTAGGCGTGAAAAAGATGTTTGCCTCTTTTGCCAAATTAAAAAAGGAAGATTAGAGAAAAAGCGTTCTAGAAAAACAGAAAAATATAGTAAAAATTTCACAATAGTGATATACTATAGGAAAATAAGAAGAAAGGATGCGGGCGATATGAAAAATTTAGATGATTTAATCAGCGTAGCAAAACTTCAGGAATTAATGGGGAGCAAGAAAGAACTTGTAGTAAAAGAAGACGAGGGTAAAAAACTTCTTTGGCTTCTTGCTATCATTGGTGCGGTTGCATGTGTAGCAGGAATCTGTGTTGCAGTCTATAAATATCTCTCTGATGATGATCTGGATGACTTTGACGATGATTTTGATGACGATTTCGATGATGATTTCTTTGACGATGATGACGAAGAAGAGGAAGAAGCTCTTATGGAAGAATTTGTGGACGAGGACACAGAAGAATAGGGAGATTTCTATTCTATAGTAGAAACATTCATAGAATAACATACGAGAGAAAAAGAGCAGAGCCAGAAGAAATTTTGGCTCTGTTTTTCTATTTTTCTGCCAGAAATTCCATTTTTTACGAAAAAAATTCAAATTTCTATTCGCGAAAAACCCCGTAAATAGGGCGTTTCTCGCAAGAAATGTTTGAAATGTATAAAAAAATACAACAAAATGAAAAATTCTACTTGACGAATAAAAAAGTCTGTGCTATTATAATCAAGCATTAAGTTGCAGGTGCTCATAGCTCAGCAGGATAGAGCAACGGCCTTCTAAGCCGTGTGTCCGGGGTTCGAATCCCTGTGGGCACGTTTATTTGAGTAAAAAGTGGATGAATATTTCAAATGTGATTTGAGTTCAAAAAACTTTTGAAAAAATAAAAAAAGTTCTTGACAAACAGTTAAGAGTAAGATATAATAAATATCGTTGATTGCGAGAAAAGCATGAAACGAGCATAACACATAAGCATAACATCGGGGTGTGGCTCAGTTTGGCTAGAGTACTTG
>CAYLUV010000094.1:0-8337 GCA_964386955.1 uncultured Lachnospiraceae bacterium | reverse complement strand
CCACACCAGTGTAATCGATGACACACCGGAAAAATTGGATGCCACAAGCCACTATGACCGCAATTGGAATCGTAAATACATAGGTTAGATTTCCTGTTTCAATGTCAAAAAGGATACCGCCTGCCAGATAAACCACCAAACCAAGCAAACCGCCTACTACAATGCCAATGTACCAAGCATAGTCCATGGACTGATGATAAAGCAGGTATACTACAATAGCCGCAATCACCATAGCACCAATCAGTAAAAACAGGTTCCTATCTGCAGAAAAACGATCAATAATAGTCTTTACTGCAATTACATTTTCCTTACCAGTTGCAGAAGAAAGGAGTGTCACTACATCTTTTGAATATACACCCACATAGTAGAATGCCACTCCAAATGCCATGGCTGCCACTCCAAAGAGAGAAGAAAAACAGCCCACTAGCAAAGAGAGTAAAAATGGCACCTTCGCCTGAAAGAACAGCGGAGCAAAAGCAATAATCACCGTTGTCTCCGGTTTCATTCTGCAAATCAGCAAATAGGAAAGCACCGCTGCCGCTAAATAAGCCGCCGCAATGTCCCATGATATAAGAAACAGATGCATCGTTGTAAGAATCGTAGATGCCAAATAAATCCAGTTCTTTGGCAGTACACTGCAGATCACTGCAAGCACGACAGCCACAAGAAACATCGTTCCCTTTGTGTCATTGTAAATCGTATTAATAGATAAAAAGAGAAGCAGGGATGCAATGCCCTTTGCCAAAATATCCATCCATCGGTTCTGTTTTTGATACAATTCCTGTATATTTTTTCTCAATTTTAATATCGAGACCACTAATCTATTCTCCATCTCGCCATTCGCCTTTCTCAAATTCTCGTTGCATTTTATCTTCCTCCGCGTAAAAGCCTCGCATCTTTTTCAGCCTGCGGAAATATCTGCGTACTCTCGGCCGCACTGCATTGTATTCTTCCCGGCTTTTTCCGGAAGCCAGCTTAATATAAAAAATTAAAATACATACATACGCAATCAGTACTGCCAAACCAATCTGTCTATAATCATAATTCTCAAAATGCGTAATGATTGTCTCGAAATTCCATAGAGCAATAAATCCCAGAATGATCATAAAAGCAACCGTCACTGCAATAATCGTCTTTATAATCTCGAACCAGACATAATCCCCTCTCTGATAAGAATAAATCGAAAAATCCTTCTTACTTTTCTTCTTCTCATAGAGTGCCATCTGGGTCATCACTTTTAATTTTTCCTGGTGAATCACCTTACCACCGCCTTTTTTCACGGGCATAGTACACCCATTGTTAATATTCTCTTTATTATAGCACGATAAGCAAGGTGATGTAAATGTTAGTTCGTTTAAATGTACCTATAAGTTATTTTAAATGTGCCAAAATCTCCCTTTTATACTGAAGAAATTCTTCTGATGTAGCAAAGGCTTCCCCTCGAGGTTTTTTCTCCCGAATCACAATCTCCTTTGTCACTTTCCCCGGTCTTCCTGTTAAAAGATAAATCCGATCAGAAAGAAGAATCGCCTCATCAATATCATGAGTGATGAAGAGCGTGGAAAGATTAATCTGCTCCATCACCTGCAGATACCACTGGTGCATGGCTCCTTTGGTAAGCATATCTAGTGCAGAAAATGGTTCATCCAAAAGCGCCACTTTCTTTGAAAAAAGATAAGTGCGAAGCAAGGCTGCCCGCTGTTTCATACCCCCGGAAAGCTGCGCAGGATACATTTTTTCTGTCCCTGCAAGACCAAACTGCGAAAAATAGGAAGCTGCCTTTTCTCTGGCTGCTTTTTTCTTTTCTCCTTGAATCAGCAGGGGAAGTGCTACATTGTCCACCATCGTCCGGTAAGGCAACATCAAATCCTTTTGCAGCATATAGCTTACCTGTCCCGGCATCCCTGTGATTTCTTTTTGTTCCAACAAAATCCTCCCGGTATCCGGCTGTTTCAATCCCGCAATAATATTAAAAAGGGTAGTTTTTCCGCCGCCGCTGATCCCCAAGAGGGACACCAGCTCCCCTTCCCTTAACTCTATAGAAATGTCCTCTATTATTTTTTTTCCGTCAAAGGATTTTGACACATTTTCTACCTTTAAAAGTGCCATCTTTGCCTCCTGCTTCTACTCCGGCAGAAAATCATTGGTAAATGCCTGCCCCAGAGGCACTTCCTCTTCTGCCACGTTATTGTCGTTTACCCACTGATAGAACCGATTCCAACGTTCTGCATCAAAAACACCCCACTGGTCCGCTTCTGCCTGATACTGATCTTTCAAGTAATTCTGACTGGCAAGAACCAAATCTTTATCAAGCTCCGGTGCCGCTTCGCAAAGAATCTCTGCTGCCTCTTCCGGATTTTCTATGGCATCCTCATATCCCTTTGACAAGGCTTTTAAGAAAGCTTTAGCAATATCCGGTTCCTCTTCCAAGAACTTATTGCCCGCAATAACAACAGGGGTATAATAGTCAAAAACCGGATTTATATCTGCAAAGGCAAAATAATCCGTTGCCAGTTTTTCCATCTCCATCTTGACTCCTGCCCAGGCATAGAATACCCAAATGGAATCTGCAGATTTTGTTTTTAGAGCAGATACCTCGTCCGTCACCGTACTTGGAATCAAATCCACTTTTCCAAAATCTCCTCCGTCGTCCTTTACGACCTGTTCCAGGGTAGCAAGTTCAATGGAACCGTTCCAGGTGGAGTAACTGTGTCCCTCCATTCCCTTTGGTCGGTCCATTCCTTCCCCTTTTCTTGAAATGATACCGGAGGTGTTATGCTGAATCACTGCCGCCACAGCGGTAATTGGAAGAGCATCCTCCCCAGAAATAGCAGGTACCATGGAATCCTGAAAAGAGATACCAAACTGCGCTTTTCCAGAAGCCACTAAAACCTCTGCTCCATTTTCCGGCGGCTGTACAATCTCCACTTCTAATCCAGCTTCCTCAAAATATCCTTTCTTCTGTGCCACATAAAGCCCCGTGTGGTTGGTATTTGGTGTCCAATCCAACACAAATGTAATCTTTTTTAATTCATTTTGGGTTTCCTTTTTTTCTGTCTTGCCGCAGGCAGTCATGGAAACGAACAAACAAAGGGTTACTGCTAACGTTATTATTCTTTTTATTCTATTTCTTTTTTTCATTCTTCTTCCTCTTTCTTCCAAGGCATGCATAATTTTTGTAAAAAATCCACCACCTTCATCAGCAACAAACTGGTGAGGGAAATTAGAAAGATTACTGCAAACATTTTGTCAAATGCAAATGCCTTTTTTACTCTTGTCATATACACACCAAGTCCATAAAAGCCCCCTAGCCATTCTGAGATAACCGCTCCCACCATCGCGTAAGAAGCGGAAATGCGAAGCCCAGAAAAGAATTCCGGCATTGCCCCGGGAAGTTTGATGTATTTGAAAATATGCCATTTTGATGCACCCATGGCGCGAAGCAAAGAGATGGCATCCTTATCCGCCGATTGAAAACCGGACAACAGCCCCACAGTCAGTGGAAAAAAGGTGGTAATCACAATTAGAATCACCTTTGGCATCATTTCATAGCCAAACCACAGCACCAATAAAGGGGCTATCGCCACCGTAGGAATGGTCTGAGTTACCACAATCAGCGGATAAAAAGCCTTGTACATCGTAGGAAAATGATCCATTAAGAGAGCCATGAAAAAACCCAATACCACACCAATGCCAAGTCCCACCAAGGCTTCAGCCAAAGTAATAGCCCCATGTTCCATCAATGCCGGAAATTCATCTGCAAATGCCTTCGCTACCTGCACTGGGGATGGCAGCAAAAAGGCATCCACAATGCCCAGACTGCAAATGACCTGCCAAAGCAGTAAAATTCCCAAAATAGCAGAAATGGACCATAATTTATTGGTGGTGTTTTGTAACTTTTCTCTCAATGGTAAGTACCTCTCCTTCTGGACGATAGGAAATCTTTACATAAGCGGAAACCTCTTTGGCACCAGCCCTCACAGCCACTCTCTGACACTCTGCAATGACCTGCATCAGTTCCTCATAGTCTCCCTCGATGGATGTCTCACAAGGACCTACATAATAGCTAAGCCCAGTTCCCTTAATGTAGTCGATCACCTCGTCTACAATACGAATTAATTCCTCGTCGTTTTCTGCTTTTGGCAATACTTGAATTGCTACACTTGCGTTCATAATTTTTCCTCCTTCTTCATGGTAAAAAACTACAAACCTGACTGAAATATTTTCTTATAAGAAAAAAGCTGGGATATATTCCCAGCTTACGAAATTCTTCTTACTCACATATATGCGAACAAAATACTTCCTACGCTGGCATTATCCAGATCAGGTCTACGGGTCCAAGATGAATACATCTCGTCTCAGCCGGCTCCATTACCAGCACCCCTTTCTTGTCACATATGAGTTTACTCCTATAAAATTTTTATGTCAAGGTGTTTTTTGGCATATTGCTTTAGATCTTATCCTGCAAAATATTTTTATATCCCTCGCCGTAGATTTCATTGGCACTGGATACAATGAGGAATGCATCCCGGTCTTCCTGCTTTACGATTTCTTCCACTTCTGGCCCACGTTTTTTCTGTACTACACAGAGAATAACTTTTTTGTCACGTCCAGTGTATCCCCCTTGACCGGAAAGGAATGTGATACCGATATCCATCTCTTCTAAGATGCGGTTGGCAATGGTATCGGCGTGATTGCTGATAATGTAGATCAGGCGAGCTTCGTCTCCACCATAAAGAACATAGTCCATGACCTTTCCATTGACAATCACTGCAATAGAGGCATACATAACAATGTTAAAATCCTTAAATACAATGCCAGAGATTGCCACAATCACTGCATCCAACATCAAATAAAGCATACCGGTCTTTAGGTGTTTGTACTTGATGCGAAGCACTTTTACCAAGATGTCTGTTCCTCCGGTGGTGGCACCATGGCGGAATACAAGACCAAGTCCTACTCCCACCAGCACACTACCTGCCAGGGAAGCCAAGAGCGGCTCTGTTGTAACCGGTGGAAAATTAGCAAATACATTGGTAAACACAGAATTTAATGCAACGGAATACACCGTAGATGCCATAAATTTCATGCCAAATTTCCATGCTCCCAATGCCATGATTGGAATATTTAAGATAAAGTACAGTGTACCTGTGTCAATGTAGATCAAACGATTTAAGATTACGGCAATACCAACCAAGCCTCCTGGTGCTAAGTTGTTTGGATCTAAGAACAGCCCAATCCCTGCTGCATATATGACTGATCCCAGCGTAATCCATAAAAAATCCGTCAATAATTTCTTCTTTGTCATACGTACCTCTCAACTTTCTCCTTGTTCCACAGGACAAAGGACAAATGGGCCGCCATCGGCGTTCTCACCCATGCTTTATTTTATAGTTTGGCTAATAAAATTTTTTTTACTCATCCAGCAGCTCATCCATGGCAGCCAGATTAAGATCAGAGTGTTCCAACTCTCTGGAGTAGCCATAGAGCAGGGAAATCACTTCCCCTTTGGTTAGTTTGTCCCCATTCCAATACCATTTTGCTGCCATCATCTCGTAGAGCATCCAAGTACTAAATACCGCCAGTTTTGCCTTGGACGCCACATAGTAATTGTACACTGCACCACAAAAATAGGTGTGAATAAAATAAACCATCCACTGTTCCATCCAGATGGTGTATTCCGGCATATGTTCTTCCAGCCAATTCCTAAATTCCTCATGCAATTTTTGATACTGCTTTTCCGAATGGAATAAAATGGCTTCCGTCTCCCCCAGATGAAGCTTCCATTCCTCCTTTAAAGGTTCCAACTCATAGAGCTTTTGAAAATACTCTCTGGTTCGTTCCATAGAAGTTGCCAGTGGATATTCTGCTTCCTTACTCATTTTGGAAAAAGAAGTCCAATCTTTTATCTCTCTGTACTGTTCATACAGCTCTGGCAGTTCAAAGAGACGTTCCTCATCCATATATTCCTGCATTTGGACACCAAGTTTCCACACCAAAGCTCCTCGAAGAGCAATGTCACGACTGCGGTCTTGAAGAATTTCTTCCATGACCTTCCTTGTCTCCTCCAACTGGGAAAATAGCAGAAAATCAAAGTCCTCAAACTCCTCTTCCCCCGCGATCTCCTCCTCCAGAAAATGCACCGGCTCCCTCTGTTCTAATAGAATTCTTGCCACCTCTGGGCAAGACAACGATAAGGTATATTCTCGAATATTTTCAAATTCCTCGATATGACGGGGATAATTGGTACAGGTGGTACAAAGACTTTCTTCCCCCAGGGCAGTGTAAAGATTGCACAAATTTTTCTCATTCAAAAAGGCACATCTTGCTTCTCGGTCCTGATGAAATACCCCTTCCTCCCAGTCAATGGAAGCCCGCAGGGTTTCGCCAAAGTCACCCTCCACCTTTTTGTATGTCGCTAAGGATGCCTCGTCAATGACAATCTGCCATCCGGCACAACAGGTTTCCTCACACTGATCTGCCAGACAGCAAAAAGAATCATAATAATTTGGTTTTGAAATAATCATTTGCTCACCGCCTATATAATGTAATTGCTTCCCATATCACGCTTCCAATCCACCAAGTCCTGTAGCGTATATTTGTCCACCACGCCATTGATGGCATCATCCAATTCCTTCCACAGTCGGAGTGTCACACATTCCTCTGCCCGGTCACAGGTATTTCTTTCCCCATTTAGGCAGTCCACTGGAGTCAGACTTCCCTCTGTCACACGAAGAATGTCCCCCGCTGTATACTCTCTCGGCGCGTACATCAGCTGATACCCCCCCTGTGCCCCTCGAATACTTTTTAAATAACCGGCCTTTACGAGAGCTGATACAATCTGTTCCAGATATTTGGCGGAAATGTCCTGTCTGGCTGCCACATCCTTGATACGAACCGGTGTTTCCTCCCCAAAAAGGGCAATATCTAGCATCAGTCGCAGAGCATATCTTCCTTTTGTAGAAATCTTCATTGTCTTAACCTTCCTTATTTGCAAAAAGCAGGAACCACAAACCTGTGATTCCTGCTCTATTATCAGATATATCTCTATTCTTCTGTTGCGTCTGCACCTGCGAATTCTACCTCTTCTACAGAGTTATCATCGTATAATGTGCCCGCTTCTTCATTGTCGAATACAGACTCTTCTTCTATTTCTACTTCATCCTCCATTGGAAGTGTTGTAACTTCAGAATCCAGTCTTACATCGCGGTATCTCTTCATACCTGTTCCTGCTGGAATCAATTTACCGAGAAGTACGTTTTCCTTCAGACCGATCAGTGGGTCGATCTTTCCTTTGATTGCTGCATCTGTCAGAACTTTTGTTGTTTCCTGGAAGGAAGCAGCGGACAAGAAGGAGTTTGTTGCAAGGGAAGCCTTTGTAATACCAAGCATTACCTGCTGACCCTGTGCTAATTCAAGACCTTCCTCTGCGAGACGTTCATTTGTCTCTTCAAAGTCAAGGATGTCAACCAGTGTTCCTGGTAAGTACTCGCTGTCACCATTTTCTTCAATACGGATCTTCTTCAACATCTGACGAACAATAACCTCGATATGTTTATCGTTGATATCTACACCCTGAAGACGGTATACACGCTGTACCTCGCGAAGCATATAATCCTGAACGGCTCTTACACCTTTGATTTTTAAGATATCATGTGGATTTACAGAACCTTCTGTCAGTTCATCACCGGCTTCTAAGATCTGTCCATCTAATACTTTGATACGAGATCCGTAAGGGATTAAGTAAGCCTTTGTATCTCCTGTTTCTGGATTTGTGATGACTACCTCACGTTTTGTCTTGCTGTCCTCAACACTAACTACACCGCCGAACTCTGCGATAATGGCAAGTCCCTTTGGTTTTCTTGCTTCGAAAAGTTCTTCGACACGAGGAAGACCCTGTGTGATATCGTCACCGGCTACACCACCGGCATGGAATGTACGCATGGTAAGCTGTGTACCTGGCTCACCGATGGACTGTGCAGCGATAATACCTACCGCTTCACCAACCTGTACACCCTGTCCTGTTGCCATGTTTGCACCATAACATTTTGCACAAGCACCGATGTGAGACTTACATGTCAACATGGTACGAATCTTAACCTTTGTATATCCTGCAGCGATAACAGCAGCCGCACGTTTTGGTGTAATCATAGCATTCTTACGAACGATGATTTCTCCTGTTTCCTGATTAATCAGGTCTTCTGCAGCCACACGTCCAGTGATACGCTCTTCTAAACTTTCGATTACTTCACGGCCATCCATAAATGCTTCTACATACATACCAGCGATTTCTTTGCCTTCGCAGCAATCTGTTTCACGGATGATCAGATCCTGAGA
>CAYLUV010000093.1:0-8375 GCA_964386955.1 uncultured Lachnospiraceae bacterium | reverse complement strand
GCAAATACTAATACACGTACTGTTTTACCTGTTCCGTGAGGAAGTACTACAGCACCACGTACCTGCTGGTCAGCGTGACGTCCATCTACACCAAGACGGATGTGTGCTTCGATTGTTTCGTCAAATTTTGCGCTTGCGCATTTTTTTACTAAGCTTGCTGCTTCTGCTGCTTCGTATGTTGTCATTCTGTCAACTAATTTTGCAGCTTCTAAATATCTTTTACCTTTTTTCATTTCTAATGACCTCCTGTGGTATAACGGGAGCTACCCTCCCACTTTTACGAGTCTATACCGTCTATCTAAATTACTTTCTATCGACGATTAGTCTTCAACAACGATTCCCATACTTCTTGCTGTACCAGCGATCATGCTCATAGCTGCTTCTAAGCTAGCTGCATTAAGGTCTGGCATCTTCATCTCAGCGATTTCCTGAACTTTTGCTTTAGAAATTGTAGCAACTTTTGTTTTGTTAGGAACACCGGAACCGGATTTGATATTACATGCTTTCTTTAAAAGAACGGCTGCTGGTGGAGTTTTTGTGATGAAGCTGAAACTTCTATCCTGGTAAACTGTAATTACTACAGGAATTACAACGTCACCTTTGTCAGCGGTTCTAGCATTAAATTCTTTTGTAAACTGTACGATATTTACACCGTGCTGTCCAAGTGCAGGACCAACCGGTGGAGCTGGAGTTGCCTTTCCAGCTGGAATCTGTAATTTGATATAACCTGTTACTTTCTTTGCCATAATAGCATACCTCCTGAATATTGTGGTAATGGCGGGATGAAACCCTCCCACGTCTGTCTATAGACAGACCAAAACTAAACTACATCTTTTTAATCTCGGTAAATCCAATCTCAACGGATGTTGCTCGACCAAACATATCCACATCGATCGTCACCGTCTGTTTCGCCATGTTAATAGCGGATACGGTGCTGATTGTTCCTTCCCAAGCGCCTGAAATTACTTCGATGGAATCGCCTACCTCAACATCAATATCCATGATCGCATCCTGGGAAATTCCAAGGTTGATCATCTCAGCTTCTGTTAAAGGAATTGGCTCAGATCCAGGCCCTACAAATCCTGTAACACCTCGGGTGTTACGCACTACATACCATGTGTCATCATTCTGAATCATATGGATCAGTACATAACCCGGGAACAACATACGGGATACTACTTTCTTGGCTCCGTTACGCATTTCTACTACGTCCTGCGTAGGAACAACTACTTCTAAAATCTGATCTTGCAATTTTCTGTTTTCGATTGTTTTTTCAATATTGGCTTTGACTTTGTTTTCATAGCCGGAATAGGTATGAACGACATACCATCTTGCTTCTGACATACACTCACCTTTGCCCTTATTTAATAATCAACTGGATGCCGTACTTCAGCACCATGTCTAATATTGCAATCAGAATTCCCAAAATAATAGAGACAACAACTACTACAGATGTCTCTTTGGTCAGCCTCTCTTTATTCGGCCAAATGATTTTCTTGAATTCGGATTTCAGGGACTGAAACCAGGATGTACCCTTCTTTGTATCTCCCATCTTGTCTTCCTCCTACTTGATTAAGAAAAATCAAACCTATTATTTTGTTTCTTTATGCATTGTGTGAGATTTACAGAATCTACAATATTTCTTTGTTTCCATTCTGTCTGGGTGATTTTTCTTTTCTTTAGTCATGTTATAGTTACGCTGTTTGCATTCTGTACATGCTAATGTGATCTTTACGCGCACAACTGCCACCTCCATTTTTTCATTGTAAAATTAATTTAAGGCATAAAAAAAAGACCTCTTCCATCGCCACAACACTATAACACAAAGAACGCCCTTCGTCAACGCTTTTTTTCACTTTTTTTATTTGATTTTATTGGAGTTTTCCCTCTCAGAAAATTTTTCAAAAAGTCGCCTGACTAAATTATATTACAATAGATAGAAATTTTTTTCCACAAAAGTTATCCACATTTTACTCACATTTTGTGGATTAATGTGGATAATATAAAAAGGACAATTTTTTTCTTTTACAAAAGTCTCTGTTTTTCTGCCTTTTTCGGGGAAGTCATACCTTTTTTTCGTTGTGCATAAATTTATCCACTTATCCACAACAACAATTTTCAACCTTATTATGGCAAAAAAGGATGTATTGACTTACACCAATTCTGGTGGTAGTATATATCTACAGTCACATTATCTAGTGTTTATTTTTCCAATAAACACTAGATATTGTTTTGTATAAGCTATATATATTATAAAGGAAAGGAGTTACCCCATGAATAATATGAAAGGTATTAAGATTATAAAGAAAGACTTTACAAAGGAAGAATTTAACGTACAAAAGGTTGTTGTGGCGGTAAATAAGTCTGCCGAGAGAGCTTTAGTTACCTTTACTAAAGAAGAATTGGATTTTATCTGCAATTTCGTGGAGGAGAAAGTCCTTTCTATGGGAATAAAGGAGATTAGCATTGCCAAGATGCACAATGTAGTGGAGGGCGCCTTAGAACAGACCAACCCACTGGTTGCCAAGAGTTACCGCGATTACCGCAACTACAAACAGGATTTTGTGCAGATGCTTGACGATGTATATAAGAAAAGTCAGTCCATTATGTATATTGGCGACAAGGAGAACAGTAACACCGACAGTGCTCTGGTTTCCACCAAACGAAGCCTGATCTTCAACGAATTAAATAAGGAACTTTATCAGAAGTTCTTTATGACTACCGAAGAGAAACAGGCCTGCCGTGACGGTTATCTCTATGTACATGATATGTCTGCTCGCCGAGATACCATGAATTGCTGCCTTTTTGACGTACAGAACGTAATGAAGGGCGGCTTCGAGATGGGAAATCTCTGGTACAACGAGCCTAAGACACTGGAAGTTGCCTTTGACGTCATCGGTGACATCGTCCTCAGTGCAGCCAGCCAGCAGTACGGCGGTTTCACAGTACCTAATATTGAAAACATTTTGGAACCTTACGCAGAAAAATCCTATGCTAAGCACATCGAACGCTACTTAGAATTGGGACTTTCTCAGGAAAGAGCCGAGGAAGAAGCCTTAAAAGATGTAAAATACGAGTTTATGCAGGGATTCCAGGGCTTAGAATACAAATTTAACAGCGTTTCCTCCAGCCGCGGCGATTATCCATTTATCACTGTAACTGCTGGTACCGGAACCGGACGTTTTGCGAAGATGGCTACCATCTCCCTTTTACAGGTAAGAAGAAAAGGACAGGGCAAGAAGGGACAGAAAAAACCAGTTCTTTTCCCTAAGATTGTCTTCCTATATGATAAGAATCTTCATGGACCTGGCTGCGAGCTGGAAGATGTCTTTGAAGAGGGCATTCTTTGTTCCTCTAAGACGATGTATCCAGACTGGTTGAGCCTTACCGGAGAGGGATACATTGCCAGCATGTATAAAAAATATGGCAAGGTCATCAGCCCGATGGGGTGTCGTGCTTTCTTATCTCCTTGGTATGAGCGCGGCGGTATGAATCCAGCCGACGACCAGGATGTGCCTGTCTTTGTGGGACGTTTTAACATCGGTGTTGTCAGCCTTCACCTTCCTATGATCTACGCAAAAGCCCAGCATGAAAGCCGTGATTTCTATGAAGTATTGGATTACTATCTGAATCTGATCCGAAAACTTCACATTCGCACCTATGATTACCTCAGCGAAATGAAGGCTTCCACCAATCCTCTGGCTTACTGTGAGGGCGGATTCTTAGGCGGTAACCTTGGTCTTCACGATAAGATTAAACCACTTTTAAAGACTGCAACCGCTTCTTTTGGTATTACTGCCTTAAACGAACTGCAGCAGCTTCACAACAAAAAATCTTTAGTGGAGGATGGACAGTTTGCTCTGGAAGTTTTACAGCATATCAATGATAAGGTAGAAGAGTTTAAAAAGGAAGATGGACATCTCTATGCCATCTATGCCACACCAGCAGAGAACCTTTGCGGTCTGCAGGTGACACAGTTCCGTAAAAAATACGGCATTGTAGAGAATGTCTCTGACAGAGAATATGTCAGCAACGGTTTCCACTGTCATGTAACAGAAAACATTACTCCTATTGAGAAGCAGGATTTGGAATATCGTTTCTGGGAACTTGCCAACGGAGGTAAGATCCAGTATGTGAAATATCCAATCGATTATAATATAGAAGCTCTCCGCACACTGGTGCGCCGTGCCATGGATATGGGATTGTACGAAGGGGTAAACCTTTCTCTTTCCTACTGTGACGATTGCGGTCATGAAGAGCTGAACATGGATGTCTGCCCAAAATGCGGCAGCAAAAACCTCACAAAGATTGACCGTATGAACGGCTATCTTTCTTACTCCCGCGTCAAGGGAGATACCAGATTAAATGATGCCAAGATGGCAGAAATCGCGGAAAGGAAAAGTATGTAATGAACTACCACAATATTACAAAAGACGATATGTTAAACGGGGACGGTCTTCGGGTCGTTCTATGGGTATCCGGCTGCAGCCACCGATGCAAAGGATGTCAAAATCCTATCACATGGGATCCCAACGATGGGCTTCCATTTGATGAGACAGCGAAAGAAGAAATTTTTGCAGAATTAGACAAATCCTACGTATCCGGTCTTACTTTAAGCGGCGGAGATCCCCTTTTTCATGGAAATCGCGATGTCATTACCTCTCTGGTAAAGGAAGTAAAAGCCAAATATCCAACAAAGACCATCTGGCTCTACACTGGTTTTTCTTGGGAAGAGATTAAAGACTTATCTCTGATTCCATATCTGGATGTGGTGATAGAAGGTAGATTTGTAGAAGAATTGAAAGATACTACGCTCCATTGGAGAGGAAGCAGCAATCAGAGAATCATCACAGTCAAAGATATGCTCTCTAAATAAAATAAGACAGAAAAGGAACCTATTATGAATATTCGAATTAAATATTTTACCGATAAAATTGAAAAATTAAGATATATTGACGGTAAATCCGATTGGATTGACCTTCGTGCGGCGGAGGATGTAACGCTAAAAGCCGGAGAATTCAAACTGATTCCCCTCGGCATTGCTATGGAACTTCCAGAGGGCTATGAGGCTCATGTTGTTCCACGAAGCTCTACCTTCAAAAACTTTGGCATTCTCCAGACTAACAGCATGGGCATTATCGATGAGACTTACTGCGGCGACAACGATCAGTGGTTCTTCCCAGCGCTTGCCATGCGAGACACTGAGATTCATGTAAATGACCGCATTTGCCAGTTCCGCATTATGGCTCACCAGCCTGCCTTTGATTTTGAAGAGACCGATGTGTTAGGTCATGCAGACCGTGGCGGCATTGGTAGTACAGGAAAAGCCTAATGCATTTCATAAAAAATATTTCAAAGATCTTATATCCTTCCCGCTGTCCTATCTGCGGGAAGGTTTCTAATGTAGCAGCCTCTTGCTGTCCTTCTTGTTACGATTCTATTTCTTTTGTCACCCAACCCTATTGTTATTCCTGTGGAAAACCACTAGAAAAAACAGAACAAGAATATTGTCATGACTGTATTTCTCATCCCAAAAGCTTCACCAGAGGTTTTGCCCTTTGCATCTATGATGCCGTCACAAAACCTTCTCTTTCCGCCATCAAATACAAAAACAGGCGACAATACCTCACTTTCTATGCCCAGGAATCCATCGAACGATACGGATTTCTTCTATCCAGCCTTTCCTTAGATGCTATTTTCCCCGTTCCCATCCATTCCCGCAGAATGAAAAAAAGAGGCTTTAATCAAGCCTCTCTCTTTGCATATGAAATTGGTTCTATCCTTCGAATTCCCGTCTACGATACTTTACTCTTGCGTACACACAATACGCAGCCTCAAAAAAATCTTACTCCGGCGCAACGTCTCAAAAATCTTCAGCAGGCCTTTGACCTTCATCCAGATTATCAAAACCGTTCTATCCCTCTAAATCGGGTTCTGTTGGTGGACGATATCTATACCACCGGGGCCACCATGGAAGCCATCACAAGACTACTTCTATCCCATGGGGTAAAAGAAGTGTATATCTTTTCTATCTGCATTGGACAGGGACTCTAAAGACCATTTACAAGTTTAATCTCCGCCATCACCGTATTCCCCACGGTAACCCCCTGTGGATTTACCAGGTGAATCCGTACTTTACCTTCTGTTCCTTCCGTAAGCTCCGTCACATCCACATATGGGGTAAAGGAACTTCCTTCCAAGTTATCTATCTTGCTCGCAAAGCTTTCCACATCAATCTCATAGGTATTCTTATCAAAAAGAAGTTTCTTTCCATTTGGTAAGCCTTTTACCTCTATATCCGATGCTTTCAGCCTAATCTGTGCCATCACTTTTTTCTCGATAACCGCCTTTGCCACAATATCTACGGTACCATCCTTAAAAATCACGCCATTTGGCAAATAGGAAGAATCAACGGATATGGTCTTCTCCTGACTTTCCTTCAAACCAGTCACATCCAACTGATCTAGCTCCCAGCTGGTTATCTCTTTTAGCTTCTCATCGGAAGCGGCAATCACCAGGGTTTTTGGCTCATAATCAAAGTTAGAAATGCCATATCCCTTCGCCGGTGTACCCTTGGTCTTTAGGGTAAGTGGAATTTCCTTCGTCCTCCAAAGAGGTATGGTTACGTCCACCGCTGCGATATCACAATCAATATTCGGAGAAATCACTTCATCTCCGTTCTGATCATAGAACTTGATGGACTGTCTGGAAGAAACATCTTCCGCTTTGTCCTCCACATTTACTGTGACACGAATCTCTTTTAAACGCTTTATAGTACTCTCCGCACCAGAAATCTCAATCATATTAGGAGAAGATATCTTGCTACCGATGGCATAACCCTCTGCAACGTTTCCCTCCGTCTCAATCACCACCGGAAGCATCGCTTCCACTCGGTCTTCGATATTTACCTTCAATGTGTTGACACGACCAAGAGAAATCTCCAACTGATTGGAATTTCTGCTGACACTGACATCAATCGGCACCGCATTCACTACGGAAAGTTTTCCCATGTCTGCCGTTGCTGTGAAATCCTCCGCAGAAAGGGCATCCACAATACTGCTCTTTCCCCGGGCAGAAATCGTCACTATATCTCCTTCCGCAATCTCATAGGCCTTGTTGTTGCTTTCCAATACATCCGCATTGATAACCTTTACCGGAATCCCAGAAAACACAACGGTCTTTACCGGATCATTGATGTTGCCGATGACATACCACAAAATAATGGCAATGGCCAGGGAAAGCAATTTGAGTCCTGTATTATTCTTTAGATTGATTTTCATTTTCCATTGCTTCATATTCATTGCCTCGACGTCCTTTCCAGAGTCTAAACCTTGTCTTGTCATTTTCCTCCGCCGTAATAGCTCTCATCAAAATATCTCTCACATCGTCCCCGGTTAGGTTGCGAATCAATCGACGTTCATGAGCAAGGGAGATATTTCCCGTCTCCTCTGATACTACAATGGTATAAGAATCAGAAACTTCGCTGATTCCCACCGCTGCTCTGTGTCTGGTTCCCAGTTCCTTTCCAAGCTCCAGACTGTCTGTCAAAGGAAGATAACAGGTGGCAGATACCACTCTGTTTCCCCTTACAATCACAGCGCCGTCATGGAGAGGGGTATTGTGCTCAAAAATATTAATTAAAAGCTCTGCGGTCACCTTTCCATCTACGGCAATACCAGTACGCTCATATTCACCCAAAGGTACCGCCTGCTCAATCACAATCAGTGCCCCGGTCTTTGCTTTTCCCATCTCTCCCGCCGCTTTTACGATTTCATTGATGGTCTTTTCATCAAACCGTTCCTCTGTAACAGGAGTATCAAAATTGAAGAAGGAGGCCACAAAGTTCTTTCTTCCCAGTTCCTCCAATGCTCTTCGAAGCTCCGGCTGAAAAATAACCAACACCGCTGTAATCACAAAGGTGAGGGAATTTTGTAACAGCCATAAAATGGTATCAAACTGGAGAATAGATGCCACCATGGTAAACAGAAGAAGTACAAAAATCCCCTTCAATATGGTCCACGCTCTGGAACTTTGAAACCATCGAATAATCTGATATACCACAACGGCAATCAGTAAAATCTCTACAATATCAGTGATTCGAATGGCCGGCAATGCGGAATTTGCTGTATATTGTTTTAATATTGCAATGACTCTATCCACAAAAACACCTTCCTATTCTACTTTTTTTCTTCCAACTCCTGAAGCTTTGCTGTATGTGCCTCCATCTGATCCGCCACTGCAAAATCATCCACAATGTTGTTAATCTTTGGAACCGCTTTTACATAGTAATAATACTCGTCATCCTCAAATTCCAGCATCTCCACACCAGTGTAATCGATGACACACCGGAAAAATTGGATGCCACAAGCCACTAT
>CAYLUV010000092.1:0-8405 GCA_964386955.1 uncultured Lachnospiraceae bacterium | reverse complement strand
TCTCTGGAATGCCTGGAAATCTTTAAATTCTTTGCTAGGAATACGATACTGGTTGTTGAAGTATCCCTGATCGATAATGTATTCTGGACGGAATGGGTATCCCACTTCCTTCTCAAACTGTTCCAAAATATATGGACTTACAGAGGCAGAATAGCCATACCAGTCTACATATTTTTCTCTCTTTAACTCATCAAATACTAAGGTAAACTGATGGAAAAATGTAGTGTAACGGATTACATTTACATAAGGATGTTCCGCACAGAATTTGCGAAGACGTTCCATAGTATAGGCATGAGTCTTTGGCTGTCTTACGTCAAAAGTAATCTGATGCTCGAAATCCTTCCAATCATTGGTTACCGCATTGTACATATGTACTGGATCCCAGATAATATAAGTCAAGAAACTTACGGTATATTCGTGGAATGGTGCTGGATGATGAAGAATCACACAGCCGCTTTCCTCATCATATTCCCACTGGTCTGCTGGGAATACTTCTCCAGTAGAGCGGTCTACCACTTCCCACCAACGTTTGATATCGTCTCTTGTATTTACCTGCATCAGTTCATCAGAAATCCCCTTCATCAGAGGAATAGAAAGGGTTTCCTCTGTGGCAGTGTAAAATCCACTCATAATGTAGCACTGCTGTACTTCATCTGGATTCGCCTTTGCCCAAGTATTGTCTTTTCTTGTAGTATAGTAGGTGGAGTAAATCTTTGCCCCTACCTTTGTCAATTCTTCTGGGAATTCGGTTCCATCACAGTCACGGATAGCATCCGCGCCCCATCTTTTCAAAATCTCTATGGTCTCTGGTACCACATCCAAGTTTGTTGGAATGGTAACTCGACCTGTCTTTTTCTTATTGATCTCTGTCATTGTGCTCTCCTCTTACATTCTCATTGTTTGTTAGGACTCAAATACCTTGTTATAAATGGATAACGCCACCAAAAGGAAGGATACCCCAACAATCATCAATCCAAGTCCTGCCAATTGTCCTGTCATCTTCCATCCACTGATCACCAGAATCAGTCCCAGCAGGAAAAACAGCGCAATCAAAGTTACACGCAATGTTCCATGTTCTTTCCAAAACTTCATCGTCTCACCCTATCCTTTCAGTCCACCTACAGTCATACCCTCTGTCAGCTTGCTCTGTACACATATATAAAGAATCAAGGTTGGAAGCATAACCAGTACAAGACCTGCGTACATGCTGCCGTACTGAGCTGCAGACTGCTGTGCCTGCATTAAGTTCAGTAGGCCAACTGGTAATGTCTTTGCACCATCGGCGGAACTTAACAGTGTCATGGAAATGATATATTCATTCCAGAAGGACAGGAAGTTAAATAAAATAACCGTAACAATGGATGGTTTTGCCATCGGGAAGATAATCTTCCACATAGCTTTAAAATAGCTGGCACCATCGATATAAGCTGCCTCCTCATAGTCATGAGGTAAGGTAGAAAAGTATCCAGACAACAAATAAATCGTAAATGGTAAAGCTGTAGAAGCATACACAATCGCCAACACAACTCGGTTATTTAATAAAAATCCCGTTCCAATCATCTTTTTTAACCAAATGTCTCCATCACGGAGCATCAGGAAAATCGGAACTACGATATAGTTTACATTGATAAACAGACCTGCCATAAAAGCAGTATTCAAAAATTTACGTCCCTTAAACTGGAATCTTGACAGACAGTAAGCTGCTGGCAATGCAATCACTAACAATAAAATCAGTGCCAACGCAGTAACAAAGACAGAGTTCATCATATACTCTCCCATCTGCGCCTTGTTCCATGCATCTAAAAAGTTCTGCCAATAAAATCCCGCTGGTAAAGCCCATGGATTACCGTAAAACTCACTGTTTTGTTTGATGGAAGCCATGAAAACCCACGCAACCGGAACAATAATCGTAATTGCCAGAGCAATCAGTACCACATAGATAAACGCCTTATAGAGACGCTCCCCGGATACCGCTTTATTCTTCTCTTTCATATGCTTCCTCCTTTAAAATTCTAATGTTTCTCGTTCTGTTACCTTATTCACCAATGCAGAAAGAATAAAGGAGAATAAGAAGATCACAACGCCAATCGCCATACAGTAGCCATATAATCCGGCATCCTTCTGATTATACATATAGCTAAGCGCAACCTCGGAAGCACCGTTTGGTCCACCAGAAGTCATAGCCTTTACGAATAAAAATGCCATATTAATCGTAGAAATAATGAAGAATGTCAGTGTGGTTCGTATATTGGTCCAAATCAGCGGCAACGTAATCTGGAAAAACTGTTTGAGTCTTCCGGCACCGTCTAAGCTGGCACTTTCATACAAGCTTTCCGGTACGCTTGACATGGAAGCCATATACATAACCATATAATATCCAATAGCCTGCCAGATCATGGCAATAATCAAGCTGACCATAACTAACGATTCTCCCTTCCAGAGAATCGGTTCTTTCATCTCATGAAATAATCCAATAATACTGTTTAACATGCCGTTCTCTGGCTTGTAAATAGCAGAGAAAATACCAGAAATAACAACAACAGATAAAATATTTGGAATATAAAATACAATACGGAAAAAATTCTGCCCTTTTATTTTTTCTCTTGATAAAATGCTGGCAAACACCAAAGCGAAGCCAAACGTAATAATTGTAACAACCACAACCAGTAAAATCATATTCTGCATGGACTGGATAAATCTTGTGTCACGAAGAAGTGCCTCAAAATTCGCAAATCCAACAAAAGTTTCTTCAGGAGAATATGCACCCTTTTCATAAAGAGACATACGGAATACATTAAAGGTTGGCACAATCATAAAAATAAAAAAGAGAATGGCAGCCGGCGCTGTACAAAGAGCCAAAAAGCATTTCAATTTCTTATCTTTTTTCATGTTCTTTCATCCCTTCTATATCGATATATAAAAACATAGCATCTCGCTATGTCCTAAAACGTGTCGGTCTCGTCAACAAATGACAATTCCCATATACAGCACAAAGACAGCGGACAGAACAACCTGCCCGCCGCCATCTTAATCATCTTGTGTGCAAGATTATTTTAAGTTTTCACGCATTAAATCACTTGCTGCTTTGAAATCTTCTACCCACTGTTCTACTGTAAGTTCTTCAGATACTAAAGAGTTAACTGGATCGAAGAATTCTTCACGGTTTGTTCCTAAACCAGCAACAGAGTTGTATGCAGCGAAGTTACCCATAGCTGCTTTTGCTCCATTGTCATAGATGGAGTAGAACATCTGGTTGTCGCCTTCTAATGTATCAGCGATACCAAGTACTGGCTGGATAGCGCCTGCTTTTGCAAATGCTGCACAAGCTTTGTCGCTGTATAAGAATGCTACGAACTGTTTTGCTTCTTCCTGATGTTCTGCACCAGCTGGAACCCAAGCCTGTTCGAACCATGTGTAGCTGTAAGCATCGCCGTCAGCTGTTACAGCTGGAAGAGCTGTCATTCCCCATTCGAAACCATCTGCACGAGGAGCTTCTGCCATCTCACCAACAATCCATGTACCGTTAGGCATGAAGAGTGCTTTGTTGTCAAGAACTAACTGCTGGTTCTGTGTGAAATCCTGGTCGTTAGCCTGAGCTGGTGTGATAGAGTTTGTATATGTTGCAAGTTTTGCAACGATCTCGAAGCACTTCTGTCCTTCTTCTGTATCCCAGATACCTTCTTCGTAGTTAGTAGCTTTGTTGAAGAATTCTGGTCCGCCAACACTGTACATCAATGCATAGAAGAATGCATCAAAGTAACCTGTTGTAGGGTATGTAAATAAGGAGATACCTTCTGCTTTCGCTTTGTCTCCTAATGCCCACATCTCATCCCAAGTTGTAGGAACTTCCCATCCTTTTTCCTCGAATAATCCTTTGTTGTAGAATAATCCGCATGGAGAATAGAACATAGGAGCAAGATATGTCTTGCCATCGCTATAAGGGTTTGTTAAAGATGTCTCTGTGAAACCACCAGCAATCTTGTCAGAAACTTTCTTGTCTTCACCAGGAACTGTCATAGATAACACATCTGTAAGATCTGCCATCATGTTTCCTTTGATGAACTGTTCTGTAAGACCTGCTTCACGTCCGGTAGCCAGATGAATCACGTCTGGATATTCTCCACCCTGCATAGATGCACCGATCTTGTCTTCTAAATTCTTGTCTGTTGTTAATTCAACTTTGATTCCTGTCTCTTCTGTGAAAGCTTCACACACTTCTTTCCACATATCAGAACCATAAGCTGTTTCAATTGCTGCAACTTTGATTGTTACGTCTTCTGCCTTAGCATCTGTTGCATCTTCGCCTTTGCTAGCGCTACCACAACCTGCTAATAAAGAAGCTACCATAGCTGTACTTAAAAGTAAGCTTAAAAGTCTCTTTTTCATTGTTGCTTTCCTCCTTAAAATATAATTAGAACTGTGCTGTTTCTGCCTTTAAGTATACCCTATTTTCCCTAGCTTGCAATCATAATATTGCTGTGTTTTTTAGTTTTATTGCTATTTTGTTATTTTTCTACAAAATGAATAAAATTTTATCCATTTTTTTGTAAAACTATTACTACTCATTTTAAATACAATTCGACACTTTACCTTATTAACGCATTCCTTGCACAAAAAAATTATTCTCTATTGTGTCATTTTTCATTTCGTCTTATAATAAATTTGTCACTTTCTATAACGAAAGAACAATAAATATAAAGTGAGGCAAACCATGAGTACAAATCGATACGACATTTCTCCTGTTCAAAAGCCTGATATACGCACAACATCCCGTCTGCTCTATGTAAGTTCTGCCAAATACGGCGGTGACTGGCACAGTACTCTTCACACCCATCAATGTTCTGAATTATTCTTTGTCACTGGAGGTATGGGACAATTTCAAATTGAAGATCAGCTCTATCCCGTTGCAGCCAATGATATGGTGATTATCAATCCCAACGTAAACCACACAGAAGTAAGTTACAATGCTAATCCTTTAGAATACATTGTCATCGGCGCAGAAGGCGTGGAACTAACTACGTCCCAGGAAGATTCTTCCAGTTTTCGCATTATCAACTGCCAGAAGTTTCGGGATAAGATTCTGTTCTATCTACAGCAGATGCTAAAGGAAATTGACAGCAAAGAACCGGGATTTGAGACTGTTTGTCAGGATTTAATGGAGATTCTAATGATTACCCTATTTCGACATACCAATTTCTCCACCACTCTAACACCAGTGAAGAAAAAATCTACCCGGCTTTGTACTCTGGTCAAACGATATATCGATAAGCATTTTAAGGAAAACATCGATCTGGAACATCTGGCGCAGGTTACCCATGTAAGTAAATATCATCTGGTACACACCTTCACCAAGGAATACGGCATCTCTCCCATGAGCTATCTCACTGCCTGCCGAATCGAAGAAGCCAAACAGCTGTTAAAAAATGATGACTACACACTGGCAGTAATCAGCCGTATGCTGGGATTTTCCTCTCCCAGCTACTTCTCCCAGACCTTTAAAAAAATTACTGGGGAAACGCCCCATGAATTTCGAAAAAGACATGAATAGGAAAGGAGCATCACTATGCGTATCAATGACACCCTGCGATATTTAAATGTTGGATTGCCGGAAGACATTCTAAAAAAGAAACTGTACGGAGATCTGGAGGGCACAATCCAATTGATTGACCGCCGTCTAGAGGACAAAGATCTGCCGGATGCCCTGTTCCACGCTCTCACTGTACAAAGAGAAATCATCCGCCGCACTCCTATCGAATATCCTTACACAAAAAAAGAAGCCCTCGCCATGGTGCAAGAGCTGGTGCCCGATTTTACTATGGAAGAGTTGGAAAAAAAGATGGATGACAGAGCCATTCGCTGGATCTATCTGCAAGGTGAGATTCATATCATCAGCGATTTTCTAAATACCATGTTAAAGGCCGACACCGCCTTTGCCAAGCGGGCCAACCAATCCCTTCCTGGCTTTGAAAGTGCTTTAAACACGGAAACCACAGAAGATCCCAGAGATCGCTGTATCCGTATTATGAAAGAAAAAGGAGAAATGACCACCCGCATCCACATTCGTGCCTCCGTAAAGCTTCATGAAGAACACTTCAAAAAAGGCATGTTTCTTCGGGTTCACCTGCCTATCCCTGCTGCCTCCCTGCAGCAAAGGGACATCGTGATAGAAAACATTTTCCCAGCAAATGGGCAGCTTGCACCAGAAACCTCTCCCGCCCGCACTGTATGCTGGGAGGAATATGCCGAAGAAAATCACGAATTTTACGTGGAATACTCCTACACCCATAAAGCCGTTTACCACGATACCGAGCAATATCTAAAGGATAAAAAGGAAGTCAAACAACCTATTTTTTATATAGAGGAGGAAGCGCCTCATATCGTCTTCACTCCCTATATCCGCCATCTGGCAGAAAGCCTAACAACGGGCGCCACCCATCCACTAGAAAAGGCAAAAAGATTCTATGACTTTATCACTCTACATATGAAATACACCTTTATGCCTCCTTACTTCTTGTTGGAGGATATTCCTGAAAATTGTGCCAAAAGCTACACCGGAGACTGCGGCGTCTTCGCCCTTCTTTTTATCACCCTATGCCGCTGTGTAGGCATTCCTGCTCGCTGGCAAAGCGGTCTTGCCGCTGAACCAGACTTTTGCGGCTCCCACGACTGGGTGCAGTTCTATGTGGCTCCCTATGGCTGGCTCTACGCAGATCCTTCCTACGGTGTCTCTGCCACTCGACTAGAAAAAGAAGAGCGAAGAGCCTTCTACTTTGGCAACTTAGAACCATACCGCATGGTGGCAAATCATGCATTCCAACAGGAATTTGACATTCCAAAAGAACAGTGGCGAGCGGACCCATACGACAACCAGGGTGGGGAGATGGAGTCAGACCACAAAGGATTCACCTTCCATGAATATGAGCGAAACCATGAGGTGATTTCTGTAGAAGAATTGTGATGTCACAGAAAAAACGAATATTATATAGCAAAAAATCGCCTTATCTTCCCATTTCGGGTTGAATAAGGCGATTTCTTCTATTCATTCGGTATCAAATCCGTTATCGCAATCTCCGGTCTGTTATTCCATCTCGGAATCCATCCATTGCTGCCAAGGCCAGTGGATAAAATCATCGTAGATTCCCCATCTGCTGAGTAAAACGGTCCGTATAACCTTCCTGGAAACCATCCAAGATCCGGTCCGTAAACAGCTCCAAGCTTTGGAAGCACAACCTGTCCTCCATGAACATGTCCTGCAAAAATGCTATCCACATCCCACTCGTCTAAACTTCCGTTAATCATCCAACAGACCGGCATATGGCACATCAAAATCTTATATCGATCTGTATTTTGAAATTCCTCCAAAAAGGCACATTCCTCCGGATCCGCCTCATTGGAAGCCAAATATTTGCTAGGTAAACAATATCCATATATTCCACCCAACCGAATCTCTTCCCCATTTAACGAAATATCTTGATATTCTTTCTCCAGCACAACAGCTCCCGCTTCCTCATAAAGGCTCTGAAGATCCGTTTCATAATTTTTCTGTTGTTCCAATTCATGATTTCCAAAGGAAACATAGACTGGCGCAATTTCCTTTAAAGAAACGATTAGCTCCGTCGCAATTTCCGTGTTCACCTCTCCTGCATTCACCAAATCCCCGGTAAATAAAATAACATCTGGTTCCTGTTCTTTCACCTTCTCCACCAATTTTCTATTGTGAGAACCAAATTTCTGGTTATGAAGGTCTGTTAATTGCACAATCCGAACGGATTGCGTCAGCTTATCGGAATAAATGCTGTAATAACTGCATTTTAAAGTACAGTTGGACCAATATAACTTCACACTATTTACCAAAAATAGCAGTAAAAATATTATTCCTAAGATTTTCCACATTTTTCTGTATTTACGAAATAACTGCATTGTATCACCTACTTTCCAGTCTCTATACATAAAAATCATTTTTTGAAGCATCCTATCCTCAAAAAGCAACTCAGAAAGGAAAATCATCATGTTCCAAAAACAGAAGAAACAAAATAACGAATACGACATCATCGACGAAGATTATCTCTCTAGTGCCTCCGCCACCGATTGTACCGGTTTAATTCCCGCTGGAATAACCGATGAGGATGAGATTGCCTACTATGAGGAATTGTATCCATTTTTGCCAAAGGCGGTGAAGGAGGGGGATAGCGAGTAAATATTTATTATTTATCATATCATTTTGATTTGAATATGCCTTCTATTGTTATTAAATCTTATAAAAGAAGATGGGGAAGTTGTTATTATAAAGAAAATAAAGTGACATTTAATATTGCATTAGTTCATTTAGATAAAGAATTAATTGATTACGTAATTGTTCATGAATTATGTCATTTCCTACAACCTAATCATTCTCAACAATTTTA
>CAYLUV010000091.1:5367-8523 GCA_964386955.1 uncultured Lachnospiraceae bacterium | reverse complement strand
TGTAAGTCCAGCAGAATTTATGCGTGTAATCTAAAGTAGTTTGAACTACGAAGGTTGCACGCTTTTTTTGTGGCAAAAAAGGATTTCTGACAGAAGGAGGAAAAGATTATGAGTAAAATGGCGAAAATGCCGGTAAACAAGCCGATGCTCAACATGGGAATACCGATGATTATTTCCATGATGCTGCAGGCGGTTTACAACATTGTGGATAGTGCCTTTATTTTATTTGCGGCATTTGGTCTTCGAGATGCCATTACACCGATTGTATCCTTTAACCATGGCATGGGAAGCAAGGAACGTGTGAAGGACGGCATAAAATATGGTCTTTTCTACACGCTCGGAATTATGTTGATTGGATTTGTAGGATTGGAAATTTTGGCAGAACCATTTGCGGGTATTTTCGGATTATCCGGGGAGACAAAGGCTCTCTGTGTCAGCGCGATGCGTATTATCTCCATCAGTTATGTGTTTGCTGGGGCAAACATTGCATTTCAGGGAATTTTTCAGGCCCTGGACAGTGGCGTGGAGTCTTTGATTATTTCTGTTTGCAGGCAGTTTTTATTTGTCATTCCAGTGGCATATCTGTTCTCAAACATGGTTGTATCCGGCGCAGCGGGAACTTGGCTTGTATGGAGCACCTTTATTATTGCAGAAGTGCTTTCCGTGCTAGTTTCTTTGTTCTTTATGAGAAGGGTAAAGGAAAATAAGATTGAAGCTATTCCGAAAAGAATGGCAGGACAGTGGAACAATACAGTGGAGAGTGTGTAACAAAAAATCCATGGAAAGACTCTCTTAAAAATGACGAATATTTTTGAAGAGAAAAATATTTCTTTGTGTAAAAGAAATAAAAATGAAAAAAATTGCATTATGGGAATTGACAGGAGCTCATTTCATGGGCTAGAATAACCTCAGCAAAAAGGGAGTAGTTGCATGTCATGCATGTCCTAGTTTTCGTCAGTACGTCTTTCTAAGACCGGGGGCTAGGGAACGCTGTTAAGTTGTTGAACAAGACTTTTTGTGTACGTTTGTTGTGCACAAAAGGTCTTTTTTTGTGCATAGACATAGGTCAGAGAGTGGATTCTGAAGGAGAAAGAAGAGACTGGCAGAATCCAGAAGGAAGGAGTGGAGCATGAAAGAAGTTTATCAACAAACAAAGCAGGAACTACTGGAGTGTTATGGTGGTGCCGAGGGCCATACGGAAGAACAGGCGGCAAAGCTGCTTCTTAAGCACGGGGAAAATGTGCTGACAGAGCAGGGGAAAAAAAGTGTAGCGATGATATTTTTGGAACAATTTAAAGATCTGTTGGTTCTTATTTTGATCGCAGCAGCGGTAATCTCTATGGTTTCCGGAAATGTGGAAAGTACAGTGGTTATCTTCGTGGTTATTATTTTAAATGCCATTCTTGGCACGGTACAGTATGTAAAGGCGGAGAAATCCTTGGATTCCCTGAAAGAATTATCGGCGCCGAAGGCGAAGGTACTGCGAGATGGTATTCGCAAGGAAGTGGCATCGAAAGATATTGTGCCGGGGGATATTCTTTTACTGGAAGCGGGGGATATGGTTGCGGCAGACGGAAGAGTTTTAGAGAGCTTTTCTTTGCAGGTTAATGAAAGTTCCTTGACGGGAGAATCCACCAATGTGGATAAAAAGGATGAAGTAATAGCAGAGGAAGTTTCACTGGGAGATCGCTGCAATATGGTATACTCCGGCAGTCTGGTAACCTACGGAAGAGCGACTGTTTTGGTAACTTCCACCGGAATGGATACGGAGATGGGTAAGATTGCAGCCTTGATGAACGAAACCAAGGAGAAAAAAACACCGCTTCAGGTGAGCTTAGATGACTTTAGCAAAAAACTTGCCATAGTGATTATGGCGATCAGTGTGCTTGTATTTGGACTTCGTCTGAGTCAGGGAGAGCCGATGTTGGATTCCTTGATGTTTGCCGTTGCACTGGCGGTGGCAGCTATTCCAGAGGCTTTAAGTTCCATTGTCACCATTGTGCAGGCCATGGGTACCAGAAAGATGGCTGGTGATAACGCCATTATGAAGGAGTTAAAGGCGGTAGAAAGTCTTGGCTGTGTTTCTGTTATTTGTTCCGACAAAACAGGAACTTTAACCCAGAATAAAATGACAGTGAAGCAGATTTATGTAGATGGATGCTGCATCAAACCAGAGGAATTGCAGGAACAAAATCCGCTGCATCGTCAGTTGATGTACAATGCGGTACTGAACAATGATTCTTCTATTCACGATGGAGCGGAGATTGGAGATCCGACGGAGACTTGTCTGATTACCATGGCGAGAAAAGCGGGAATTTCTGAGGAAGACTTGAGAGAAAAGATGCCTCGTCTGGAAGAAATTCCATTTGATTCCGATCGAAAACTTATGAGCTCCAAGTATGAGATGGAAGGTGCCATGACGGTATTTACCAAAGGTGCCCTTGATGTATTACTGGATCGAAGCGACCGCATTGCAACAAGGGAAGGAATTCGCACTATTTCAGAGAGTGACAAGAAAGCCATTATGAAACAGAATCAGAGTTTCTCTGAAAATGGCCTTCGTGTGTTGGCATTTGCATATAAAGAGTGTGGAAAAGAGGAAACCTTATCTCTGGAGAAGGAGTACGGATACATATTTGTAGGACTGACTTCCATGATGGATCCGCCAAGAGAGGAATCCAAGCAGGCGGTGGAAGATGCCATTGGAGCAGGTATCAAACCAGTTATGATCACAGGTGACCACAAGGTAACAGCCACAGCGATTGCAAAGGAAATCGGAATTTATCATTCCGGTGATCTGTCTATCACGGGGCAGGAATTAGAAAAAATGTCCCAGGAGGAATTGGATGAGAAGCTTGAGAAGATATCGGTTTATGCCAGAGTTTCTCCGGAACACAAAATCCGAATCGTAAAGGCATGGCAGAAAAAGGGAAATATCGTTGCCATGACAGGGGATGGGGTAAACGATGCGCCAGCTTTGAAAAAAGCAGATATTGGGGTTGCCATGGGAATTACCGGTACAGAGGTTTCTAAGGATGCGGCGGCTATGATTTTGGCGGATGACAATTTTGCTACCATAGTAAAGGCTGTTTTAAATGGACGAAATGTGTACCGCAATATTATGAATGCCATTCAGTTCTTATTGTCCGGCAATCT
>CAYLUV010000091.1:0-5267 GCA_964386955.1 uncultured Lachnospiraceae bacterium | reverse complement strand
ATAGTGACACAGGCTGCTTACTATAAAGGGTTGCAGGTAAACCCTATGACTGCCAGTACAATGGCATTTACCACACTGACACTGGCGAGATTATTCCACGGATTCACTTGCCGAAGCGAAAGTTCTATTTTTAGAATTAAGTTTGGAAGCAATAAATGGAGCTTAGCGGCATTTATCACCGGCGTTGTACTGCTGTTGGCAGTATTGTTTGTTCCGGTTTTAAGTGGATTATTTATTGTTGCACCACTTACCATGGCGAAGTTGGGCTGGATTGTATTATTGGCAATATTGCCGACCGCTCTTATTCAAATGGTTCGTGTGATCAAGGAGATGTGAAAGGAGTTAGGAGATGGATTTCACAAATGTAATGGGACTTCTGGGAGGTCTGGCGCTGTTCCTGTATGGAATGCAGATGATGAGTACAGGGCTTGAAGCTGCAGCGGGAAATAAGATGAAAACAATACTGGAGAAGCTGACCGCTAACCGTTTTGTAGGGGTGTTGGTGGGTGCGCTGATTACAGCCATCATTCAGTCTTCTTCCGCTACCACAGTTATGGTAGTTGGATTTGTAAATTCTGGTATGATGACCTTAAATCAGGCTATCTGGATTATTATGGGCGCAAACATCGGTACCACCATCACAGGGCAGTTGATTGCCTTAGATGTGGGAGAGATTGCACCATTGGTAGCCTTTTTAGGTGTTGCCGCCGTAGTATTCTTAAAAAATGAAAAAGTAAAACATGTAGGCGAGATCATGGCGGGACTTGGTGTTCTCTTTATCGGTATGGATATGATGGGAGCGGCTATGAAACCTTTGGCAAATTCTGCCAGCTTTGTAGGACTTTTGACTACGTTTGAAAATCCAGTGCTTGGTATCGCAGCAGGTGCAATCTTTACTGCATTAATTCAGTCTTCTTCTGCCTCTGTTGGTATTTTACAGACCTTAGCGGGAAGCGGAGTTATCGGCTTAAAGAGTGCTGCATTTGTCCTCTTCGGACAAAATATTGGTACCTGTATTACTGCCTTCTTGGCATCTCTTGGAACCAGTACAAATGCCAAGAGAACAACGGTAATACACATTATGTTTAATGTATTTGGTACCGTTATTTTCACGATTTTGTGCCTTGTGACACCGATTATCTCTTTGGTGGAAGGCTGGACACCGGGAAATGCACCGGCGCAGATTGCCAACCTTCACACAATGTTTAATATTGTAACGACCATCCTCTTACTGCCAGTGGGAACTTACCTTGGTAAACTGGCAACGGCAATCCTACGAGACAAGCGCAGCGAAAGTCAGGAAGAAGGCATGACAGTTCGTTACCTGCTGGATATGAAGCACATCAATACAGAAAAATTGGGTGCATCTTTTGTCTGTGCAGAGGGTATCAAACAGGAATTGATGCGCATGCTTTCCATGGCAAGAGACAATGTCTGGGAGGCATTTGACGCAGTTATGGAGGGGAAAAAAGAAAAACTTGCCTTGGTGGAAGAGCGCGAGGAATACGTGGACTTCCTTAACAAGGAAGTATCAAAATATATTACCTCCGTGGTATCTTATGAAACCACCGCAACAGGAAGCCAGATGTTTAACTCCCTGTTTTCTGTTACTGGAAATATTGAGCGAATGAGCGACCATGCGGTAAATATCGCAGAATATTCCCAGATGATTGAAGAAAAGGGCATCTCTTTCTCTGGCACTGCCAACGAAGAATTGGCGAAAATGAAGAAAGTCTGCATGAAGCTTTTCAAAACGCTTATGGAAAAACCAACCGATTATGTAGCTTGGCAGAAAGAAGTGGAATCTTTAGAACAAAAAATTGATGATATGACAGACCAGTTCAGAGACAATATGTACGACCGTATCAAAGAGGGACACTGTACTGACGAGGGAAGTATTCTCTTCTCTGAAATCTTGACCGATTTTGAACGTATCGGAGATCATGGACTGAATATCGCAAATGAAATGGTGCGTTGTCAAAATTAAATCTGTGTTGAAAAATGGCGAGTGTCTTCGTGGGAAGTCCCTCGCCATTTTTTGGGAATTGTGGTAGAATAGAAAAAAATTACAATACAAAGGGGCGTATATATATGAAGAGAAAAGTAGTAGTGTTGGGCGGCGGAACGGGTTCTTCTACCCTGCTTCGTGGGCTGAAGGAATTTCCTATCGATCTTACCGCCATCGTTTCTGTCTGCGATGATGGAAGAAGCACTGGGGTTTTGCGGGAAGAGTTTAATATTCCGGCGGTGGGGGATATTCGTCGGGTGCTGGTGGCGCTTTCTGAGACGGAGCCGTTGGTGATGGAGCTTTTTAATTATCGTTTTCAGACCACCAGTGATTTGGATGGGCATACGGTGGGAAACCTTCTCTTGACGGCATCCTCCGAGATTACAGGAAATCTTTCGGATGGCATTGAGGCACTGAGTAAGGTATTTAACTTAAAGGGAAAAGTGGTGCCTTTGACGGAGGATAACGTGATCTTGATGGGTGAGATGGAGGACGGAAGCATTGTGGAGGGGGAACATCGAATCACCATGAACAAGAGTAAGATTAAAGGTGTCTTTTATAAGGAAAAACCTGTGCCTACCAGGGAGGCAGTGCAGGCTATTTTGGAGGCGGATTTGATTCTTCTTAGTATGGGAAGTGTCTTTACCAGCATTATTCCGAATTTGATCTGTGATGAGATTCGAGATGCTATCGATCAGAGCAAGGGCAAGATCATGTATGCCTGCAATATGGTAACTCAGCCGGGAGAGACGGACAAATTTAAGGTTTCTGACCATGTGAAACTTTTGAACCAGTATCTGGGTAAGCGAAAGATTGATGTGGTGGTGGCAAATGACGGCGTGATTGATGAGAACATGGCAAAACGATATGAGTCTTTGGAACAAAAAGATGCAGTGGAGTTAGACCGGGAGGAGACGGAGCAGTTGGTGGAACGGCTCATCAGTGATGACTATGTAACGGTAAAAAATAATCTTCTTCGTCATAATGTGATGAAACTTAGCATGCATATTTTTGGTTATCTATTGGAACAGGGAGAGTAAAATCGTCATTTTTTCGAGGAAGATTTTCAGTTTGCACAAAATTAATGAAACGTTGCATGTGCAACTTTTGTGAAATAAGCAAAAATGATAATTTATGATAAAAAAACGGCAAAATATATGCAATATGCATAATGAGAAACACAAAAAACAGTGCATATATTGACAAAATGGATAAAAATTGATATATTAATAACTGAGATATCGTGAAGGTTGCGTTCACGATAAGGAGCATTTTTACATTTTGAGCTGTAAAAAAATTTATAAAAAAAGGAGAGAATCGAAATGAAAAAATTACTTGCTTCATTAATGGTACTGACAATGTGTGTTGGTCTCTTAGCAGGATGTGGAAGCACAGACAGCAAAGATGACGCAGCAGGCGATGGTGCAAAAGGTTCCATTTACTACTTAAACTTCAAACCAGAACAGGATGAAGCTTGGCAGAACCTTGCAAAAGCTTACACAGAAGAAACAGGTGTAGAAGTTACTGTAGTAACAGCAGCTTCCGGCGAGTATGAAACAACTCTTATGGCTGAGATGAACAAATCCGATGCACCTACTTTATTCCAAGTGAATGGACCAGTTGGTCTGGAAAACTGGAAAGATTACTGCTACGATTTGACAGACGCAGATATCACAAAGAACTTAACATCTGATGCTTATGCATTAAAAGATGGCGACAAAGTTGCAGGTATCGCTTATGTTATCGAATCCTACGGTATCATCGTTAACAAGAACTTATTAGAAAAAGCTGGCTACAAAGTAGAAGATATCAACTCTTTTGAGACATTAAAGAAAGTAGCAGAAGATATCACAGCGCGTTCTTCTGAATTAGGATTTGCAGCATTCTCTTCCGCAGGTATGGACGGATCTTCTGATTGGAGATTTAAGACTCATCTTGCAAACCTTCCTATCTACTTTGAATATCAGGAAGATGGAATTGGTTCTACAGATGCTATCAAAGGTACATACTTAGATAACTACAGAAATATGTGGGATCTCTATATCAACAACTCCACTTGTGACGCAAAAGACCTTTCCGCTAAGACTGGCGATGACTCCTTAAACGAATTTAAGGCAGAAGAAGCGGTATTCTATCAGAATGGTTCTTGGGCATACGGCGACTTAGTTGGCGATGACAAACCTTTCACAGATGATGATCTTGTTATGATTCCTATCTACATTGGTGTAGGCGATGAAGCAAATCAGGGCCTTTGCACAGGTACAGAAAACTACTGGTGTGTAAACGGTGCTGCTGATCAGGCTGATATCGATGCTACATTAGCATTCATGAACTGGTGTGTAACTTCTGAAGAAGGTACAGCAGCTATGGCAAATGACATGGGATTTGTTATTCCTTTCAAAGATGCTGTAGAATCTCCTAACCTTTTCGTTAAACAGGACGTTGCTTACACAGCAGAAGGCAAGACACCTGTATCATGGAACTTCCCTACTATGCCATCTGAAGAATGGAAGAACGGTGTAGGTTCTGCTCTTACAGCATATGCTGCAGATCAGACAGATGCAAACTGGGATGCAGTTGTAACAGCTTTCGTAGAAGGATGGGCTTCTGAAGCTGCAAAATAATAAACAGTATATGATTTGTAACTAGTTGCGGGGAGCAGAGAATGTCTCTGCTCCCGCTTTTTACATGACAGGGATGGGGCAATTGCTTGCATCCTTTGTGTTATGTAAAGACAAATTCATTTGAGAGAAAGAGAGTTGAGGGCATGGAGAAAGCACTCAAAAAATGGTTTCCGTTATTTGTATTGCCAACCTTGGTAGCCTTTATTATCGGATTTATTTGGCCATTTATTCAGGGAATTTATTTATCATTCTGTAAATTTACTACTATTGATCGTGCGGAATTTGTAGGTTTACAGAACTATATCAGTGCTTTTACGGATGCAGAATTTGGCGCAGCCTTTAAATTTACTGTAACCTTTGCGGTAGTTTCTACTATTTTAATCAATGTATTGGCCTTTTTGCTGGCGTTGGCACTGACAAAGAACATGAAGGGAACCAATGCGTTTAGAACGGTATTTTTTATGCCAAACCTGATCGGTGGTATCGTGCTGGGGTATATCTGGCAGATTTTGATCAATGCCGTTCTTTCCAATCTTGGAAAACCTCTTCTGGCATTAAACAGCAGTGCCGGTTACTGGGGGATGATCATACTGATGTGTTGGCAGCAGATTGGTTATATGATGATTATCTATATC
>CAYLUV010000090.1:0-8570 GCA_964386955.1 uncultured Lachnospiraceae bacterium | reverse complement strand
GATTACGCTTCCACTTCCAGGAGGCGGTAGCGTAGGACTTTCCCTCCTTGTTCTGATCTTAATACCGGCAGGTATTTATTTTACCATCCGAACAAAATTTTTACCGATTCGTCTCTTTCCAGAGATGTTGAAGATTACCATTGAGAAAAATGAAAACTCTGCCAAAGGCAGTATTTCCGGTTTTCAAGCCTTGATTGTATCCACCGCCACAAGAGTTGGCATGGGAAACTTAGTGGGTGTTGTAGCCGCTATTTCTGCCGGTGGCGCCGGTGCTATATTCTGGATGTGGGTAACATCTATCATCGGTTCTGCAACTGCTTTTGCAGAAGCTACCTTAGCACAGCTTTACAAAGAAGAAGACCCCCTCTACGGCGGTTATAGAGGCGGTCCTGCTTACTACATTCACCACTTTATCCGCGAAAAGAAAGGCCGCAAAAAAGAGGAATTTCGTTACAGCGTTTTAGCTGTATTATTTGCCCTTTCCGGACTTCTTTGCTGGTGCGGTATCAGCCAGGTAATCAGCAATTCCGTTTCCTCTTCCTTTGAAAATGCCTTCGGAATTAAACCAATCTACTCCACCATCCTTCTGGTAGCTATTTCCGCAATTATCGTACTTCGTAAAAATGCCAGCGTTAAGGTTTTAGATGTGGTTGTACCTATTATGGCAGGCGCTTACTTTGTTATCACCATTTTTATTATCGTAAAAAATATCGGCCTTTTACCATCTGTATTCGGTCGCATTTTCAGCGAAGCCTTTGGTCTTCGACAGGTTGCCGCCGGCGGTTTCGGTGCCGTATTAATGAACGGTGTAAAACGAGGATTATTCTCCAATGAGGCAGGTTCTGGTTCTGCTCCATGTGCAGCCGCAGCTGCAGATGTAGAGCACCCTGCAAAATCTGGTCTCTTACAGGCTTTCGGTGTATTTATCGATACCATCGTCATCTGTACTTGCACTGCCATGATCATGCTCTTAGTTCCAGACAGCGTGATTTCCGGCTTAGAGGGAATGACTCTTTTACAGGCTGCCATGAATTACCATCTTGGTACTTTCGGCGTTATCTTTATCGCCATCACCCTATGGCTCTTTAGTTTTTCCACCTTCATTGGAGTACTGTTCTACGCTAGATCCAATGTGGCATACCTCTTCGGTGACAACTGGTTCTCCCAGACCGCATTTAAGGTTCTGGCACTGGTAATGCTCTTTGTAGGCGGTCTTGCTGCATACACCTTTGTATGGGATCTCGGCGATATCGGAATCGGACTGATGACCGTATTTAATATGATTGTTCTCATTCCACTGGCCGGAAAAGCCATCGAAGCCATGAAAGACTACGAAAAAAGATTTATGAACAAATAAAAATGTAAAAAATGAGGAGAAAGGCTCAACGCCTTTCTCCTCATTTTTTTATATTTTTTTAATTTTTGGCAAGTTCCAGTGAAAGAACACAGACAGGAATCGGATTACCAGCACCGCTGTAAATCCCACCACCATAGCCAGAGTTCCTCCGAAGGACTTCCACAATAATGCCGTAAACAACGCTCCCACCAGAGAGGCGCAAGCGTAGATATGCTTTATGAAGATATATGGCAGCTGATTTGCCATGACATCTCGCAAAAGGCCGCCACCTACGCCAGTCAGCACTCCCACAAAGACAACCAAAAACACATTGTCTCCATGAACCGTACTAAGACCTGCATTTACCCCATCTACGGTAAACGCCGCCAATCCCAGCGTATCACAGAGAAGTAAAATCACTTCGTAAATTCGAACGTACTCCTTTTTCATGTGCTTGTGAAGATACATCCACACAAATACAATATTGGCTACTACCACCGATATAAACACATAAAAGGGATCCAAAAACATCATCGGTGGAATTCTCCCAATCAATATATCTCGAATCATTCCTCCGCCGGTGGCTGTGGTAACAGCCAATATATTGACTCCAAAGATGTCCATCTCATTTTCTATAGCTACCATTGCTCCCGAAATTGCAAAAGCAATGGTGCCAATTATATCCATTAACGTAATAAATGACACCATGTATCTTTCTCCTATTATTTTATTGCTGTCTGATGCTGCAAAAAAATTCTTCTGCCTGCACAGGACTAGACCTGTAATTCTTCTCGACTGACCTGTAATGCCTCGTCAATCACCGCATCCATGTCGTAGTACTTGTACTGTCCCAGACGACCGCCAAAGATTACCTGTGGCTGTTCCTTTGTCAATGCCTCGTATTTCTTGTAGAGACCTTCGTTTTTGTCATCATTGACTGGATAATAAGGCTCGTCTCCCAGTTTCCACTCAGAAGAATACTCTCTGCTGATTACGGTCTTTGGAAGGTCACACCCCTGGGCATCCTTTCCAAACTCAAACCACTTGTGCTCGATGATTCTTGTCCAAGGTGTCTCGGCATCTGTATAATTCACTGCGGCATTTCCCTGGAAATTATCCGTATCCAAAAGCTCTGTCTCAAAACGTACAGAACGATATTCCAAAGCACCCAGCTGGTAATCAAAATAAGCATCCACAGGACCTGTATAGATAATCTTATGAGCCACATTGTTCCAGCTCTCTCTGTCAGCAAAATAATCCGTGGAAAGTCGCACCTCTGTGCCCTCCAACATGTTGGCAACCATCTTTGTGTAGCCTCCCACTGGAATCCCCTGATACAACGCATTAAAATAGTTATTGTCGAAGGTAAAACGCACAGGAAGTCTCTTAATAATAAAGGATGGAAGCTCGCTACAAGGTCTTCCCCACTGTTTCTGGGTATATCCCTTTACCAGCTTCTCATAAATGTCTGTTCCAACCAGGCTTATGGCCTGCTCTTCCAGATTCTTAGGCTCTGTAATTCCAGCAGCTTCCCTCTGTTCTTGAATCTTTGCTTCCGCTTCCTGTGGTGTTGTAACGCCCCACATCTTATTGAAGGTGTACATATTAAATGGAAGGGAATAGAGTTCTCCTTTATAATTTGCCACTGGAGAATTGGTAAAGCGATTAAATGTGGCAAACTCATTTACATATTCCCACACATGACTCTTGTTGGTGTGGAAAATATGAGCACCATATTTGTGTACCTGAATGCCTTCCCACTCCTCTGTATATACATTGCCTCCGATATGATCTCGTTTTTCAATCACAAGACATTTCTTTCCCGCTTTTTTTGCCTGATCCGCAAAAACGGCACCAAATAAACCTGCACCCACTATTAAATAATCGTATTTCATAATTTTATATCCTCTATCTTTTTCTTCTTCTGATGAAATCCTTCTTTTATCTCACTCCATGCCCGACCATAGAACGTCTGATAGCAGATTCCATTCATAATCAATGCCATCGCCACATCAATAAAACTGTGCTGTTTTAAAAACATGGTGGATAAAACAATGCTGATAGTAAGGAGCCAAATCAACGCCAAAAATCCCTTATGATCCTTCCATCTCTCGCTCTTTGTCCATGCCAATCCGCAGGCAACGGAATAGAACACATGGAGGCTTGGCAGGATATTGGTAGGCGTATCCGTTTGATAAATAAAAAGAACTAACTTCTTAAAAATATTGTCCCCAGTGATATGGGGTCTTAACACCTGCCCATTTGGGTAAATATATGAGATTAATAAAAACACTATCATGCCGGTCAACAGAGTGTAAAAAAACTCTTTCAATTCCTTCTCGCTGTCATTCCAATAGAGAAAATAAATTCCTGTGACTGCCACATACAAAAACCATAATAAATATGGCACAATAAAATATTCACAAAATGGAATGACGGTATCGATGCCACACTGAATCACGTGAATACTGCCCTCTCTGTTCTCCAGCAAATAAAAAGCAAGGAGATAGAATATACCTATGCAAGCAATCTTTAATGTGTATCGAAATTTATGTATGCTGTTCATAATTCTTTCTCCCTTCTGCTATCTTCCTCTTCCCGCAACCTGCCCAAAGGTTTGGCTGCAATGAGAGGAATGCTAATTGAATTTTACTACTTTGTGTCCCAGATCATATAATCCGCAGCAAATTCGATTTCCCACTTTTCCAGGAATATTTAAAAAGGCTGCAACAGATCTGTATCTCACTTTCTTTGCCAACTTAGGATATACAGCGGACACATTTCTCCACATCTGGCGAACTTGTTCTTCCGCTTCCTCTGTTTTATTCTGTCTTGTAAATACCGTAGCGATCACCATAACAAGTACAATCTTGTGATACATGTACTTGGCGAGCTTTGGATTGGTTTTTTTGATTTCTTCCAAATCATGTTTTTTAAAGATTTCTTCTGAAATCTGAATCTGATGATGACATCTCTTCTTCATCACATCCAAATTAACGGACTGATCTGGTCTTCCAATATAATAATGATAGAAATTCACATCCAGATATGCCAATTTCTTTACATAAGGAAGTGGTGTGTAGACGAAAAGGTTATCCTCGTAGAACACCTTCTTTGGAAGCACCAATCCTGTCTCCCGAACTACTTCTGTGCGATAAATGGAAGAGTGAAGGGTCAAATACTGGGTGATAAAGAAAGGATGTGTCTCTTGCCAGGTCATCACTTTGCCCTCTGGACGGAATACATTCTTATAACGAATGGTGGAGTTGGTTCTCACATCATCGTGTTCGTATACATAGTTAGTTACCAGAAGATCCACTTCGTTTTTCTTTAAAAAATCTAACACGCTAAGCAGTGACTCTGTATCGGTCCAATCGTCAGAATCGATTACTTTAAAATATGTGCCCTTTGCGTGTTTGATGCCTTGATTAATCCCCTCACCATGACCGCCATTTTCCTGATGGATGGCGCGAATCATAGTTGGATATTTCGCTGCATATTCATCGGCAATCTTCCCTGTGTCATCGGAGGAACCATCATTCACAATGATAATGTCCATCTGCTCGCCACCGGGCAAGAGACTGTCAATACAGTGTCTCATATATGACGCCGAGTTATAACAAGGCACAAGTATGGTTAGTAATTTTTCGTTATTCATATATTGTAATTCTCCCTATTGTTATCCTTCTGCTATAAAAAGGTTCTTTTATTTTTAACCTAAGTTATTCTAGCATAAATCTGAAATAAGTCAAGTTAGCCCCGTTTACTTGGAATTGTCATATAATGACGTTTCTTTTCATTTTGCAGCATCGCCCCGCTCAAATGCCACCTCATAGCCGATGGTCTTTAGAGACGCCTCCAGCTTTCTTATGCCCTCTGCCGCTTCCTCATCCATACAAGCTTTATTGTTATACAGCGCATATTGTTTTCTGTTTGCCACAGGGGAAAGATTTGGCATCACCACATTGGCACCACACAAAATACCTCTCAGTTTTCCATCCTTTTCGGCAGTACCAAGCGCCGTCGTAGCAGGCAAAAGTACCTTCGGCAACAATATGCGTACCACAGAAAGCAGATAGAGGGTAAGTTCCACATCTCCCGCTGGCTGATCACGAAAATCCGTATCACAGTGGGGAAGAAAAGGACCAATTCCCACCATCTCCGGCTGCAGTTCCTTCAAATACATCAAATCCTCTGCCAAGGTGTCCACCGTCTGTCCCGGCGCTCCCACCATAAAACCAGCTCCTGTCTGGTAACCCAGAGCCTTCAGATTCTTCAGACATTCCTTTCGATGGGCAAGACTCATATCCGCAGGATGCAGCATACGATAATGTGCCTCGTTGGCCGTCTCATGTCTTAATAGGTAGCGATCTGCTCCCGCCTCCCGATAAGCTTGATAACTGGCAAAACTTTTTTCTCCGATGGAAAGTGTAACCGCACAGTCTGGATATGCCTCTTTAATAGAAGAAACAAGTTCTACCACCTTTTCATCGTCAAAATAGACATCCTCGCCACCTTGCAATACAAAGGTGCGAAATCCCAGTTCATATCCCTGATGACAGCAAAATAGAATTTCCTCCTTCGTCAGACGGTACCGTTTCAATTTCTTATTATCCCTTCGAATCCCGCAATAATAGCAATTATTTTTGCAGCAGTTGGTAAATTCGATCAAACCTCGAATAAAGACCTTATTCCCATAATAAAGCTTTTGCAGACGCACCGCCTCCTGCCGCAGCTTCTCTGCTGCCACAGGATTCTTCCACTGCATAATCAGTTCCTTATATTCTTCCTTTGTCAGTTCTTTCTGTCCAATCAATCGATCTACAACACTCATACTTCTATCCTCTATCTTAATGGCTGTATTTCTGCTCTTTTTTCTGTTCATTTTATCACAAAACAGGAACCAGAGCCATCACTACCACATTTTTTCACATTTTGTACACTTTTCTTTCCTTTTTTCTTTTTTTGTGGTACAATGTATCTAATTATAAGTGTGCGTTGGAGGTAATTTCCATGATTAGAGGTTTTGATGGACAACCAATTTCTATAGATAAAAAAGGAATCTATTATCCTGTTACGATGGAGTTATGTGAAAAAGAGGGAAAAAATTTCTTACATATCCAGATTCGCTCCTTTTTTGCAGAAGCACTGGATACAGATACCTTGAGTTTCACCCAGTGGAAGGAATGTATTTTTAGAGGATTCAGCGAATGGGCTGGCGAGTACACCGTATTTGGCGGACAGCAGCTCACCGTCACAGTCACCACCTTAGAGACCGATACCCCTTCCATCGATTCTATTCCGATTCTCTGTCTCTCTGAGACAAGAGCCAAAGAATTTATCGCTCAGTACACTGCCTCCAACCAGAGAGCAGACATTGAGAAGGCATTGCTGGCACAGCGCTCCTTCTCCACCACGATGCTACAGGGTGTTGTCTCTTGGAAAGCCATCTTACCGCGATATATCGTACTTATGCCTTCCGCCTTTGACAACGAATACACATTGCAGCGCACTGCAAAACACGAATTTGGACATATCCTTGGCATCGGTGACAGCTACAAGGATTCCACCATCGGTTATCAGGGTGTGGGCATGTATCACGACATACTTCCTTACTACAAAGGAAACGGCAACTACGATATGGTGATGGATAACTGTGGACCAGTTCGAAATAACGACATCGAGATGATTATTCTCGCCTTCTTTACGAACCAATTCCAGGACTTCCAGAAATATAAGACAGCCACCGCCCATATTAGCCACGCTTTAGGACGAGGCGATTGATTTTAATATTGATTCATAAGAAAAGACCGCAAAGGTGTTTCCTCTGGAAATGCATCCTCTGCGGTCTTTTTCTATATAAGAGGTTTTGGCTTTTATTCCTACATAGTAATCTCACGAACGGAGATCATACCCTCAATTTGTTTTAATTTTTCTAGTTTTTCCGCCGTTGGTTTATCATCCAAATCGATAATGGTGCTGGCATATTCCCCTTTGGAGCGATTTCCAAGTTTGGCTACATTACTCTCTGTGATGCTCAAAATGGAAGCCAGTGTATTTGGCAGATTTTTATGTAAAAATGCAATTCGATAACCGCCTTCGTAAAGGACGTTCATCTCTGGATAGTTGACGGAATTTTTGATATTTCCTGTTTCCAAATAATTCTTCACCTCATCCACTGCCATAGTTGCACAGTTTTCCTCGCTCTCTGCAGTGGATGCGCCAAGATGTGGAAGCGCCACTGCATTTTCCAGACCAATGAGTTTGTTGGATACAAAGTCAGACACATAGGTGGCAATCTTCTTACTCTCCAATGCCTGTAACAGATCATCCTCATTGATCAGTTCTCCTCTGGCAAAGTTCACCAGATGTACCCCGTCCTTCATCTTTTCGATAGAAGCAGCATTGATCATGCCCTTTGTCTTGTCGTTTGCAGGAAGATGCAGAGTGATATAGTCACATTCTGCCAAAAGCTCATCTAACTCTTTTACATATTTTACTTTTCTGGAGAGGGAAACCGCTCCATTGACAGAAAGAAATGGGTCATATCCCACAACATCCATGCCAAGATCTTCCGCTGCATTTGCCACGCGGATACCGATTGCTCCAAGACCGATTACACCTAAAGTTTTTCCATAGATCTCACTTCCGCCATAATTGGATTTTCCTTTTTCTGCCAGTGCAGCAGCATCCTCCTTGCCTTCCAAAGATTTTGCCCAGTTTGCACCCTGCACGATTTTTCTAGCAGAGAGAAGGAGACCACAAATTACAAGTTCCTTTACCGCATTGGCATTGGCACCTGGGGTGTTAAATACAACGATTCCCTTTTCAGCGCACTTATCCAGCGGAATATTATTCACTCCCGCACCAGCTCTGGCAATACACTGGAGGCTATCCGGAAATTCCACATCGTGAAGTTTCGCAGAACGCACTAAGATTGCATCGTAATCTTCCATCTCTGCAGAGTATGTGTATTTTTCAGGGTCCAAATTGGTGCTTAAGATTTTTTCAGAAACATTGTTGTAAACTTTAATTTTGTGCATAACTTCAAGTCCTTTCTTTATTGCCTGGCGATCTTTTCTGCAAGATCATTTAAATAAACCCATCGATCCATCTTATATTCCAGCTCTTCCTCCGCCTTTTCCTTCTCTGCTGTAAGCTCTGCAAGTTTGGTATACAGACTTGCATTTTTGTTGATTTCCTTTTCCAGATTGGAAATGCGCTCCTCCAAAGC
>CAYLUV010000089.1:0-8714 GCA_964386955.1 uncultured Lachnospiraceae bacterium | reverse complement strand
GCTCTTAACTAAGGAAGAGATGGAGGTTGCTTACGCCCTTCATAAGGAACTTTCTGGAAAAAGAGCCGATGAAAACCTGGAACAGGTGCTAAATTTCTTCTTAAAAACCAAAAATAATCAAGAATTTATACGAGTTATTAAAAATTCATTGCTGAAAAGATAAAAAACTGCTTGCAATTGAAAAAACTCTATGCTACAATACTAAAAGTGTTTAAAAGACATTAGATTGATTTCATCCCGAAATCAATATAAAAAATATATGGTGAAGAGGTGAAATAAATGCGCGAAGGTATCCATCCAAAATATTACCAGGCAAAGGTTGTATGCAACTGTGGTAATGAGTTTGTAACAGGTTCTACTAAGAGTGATATTCACGTTGAAATTTGTTCCAAATGTCATTCTTTCTACACAGGACAGCAGAAAGCAGCTCAGGCTCGTGGACGTATTGATAAATTCAATCGTAAATACGGAGTTAAATAATTTAAAACATGACATGAATGGGTTGAGGTTGTTAGAATCTCAACCTATTTTTACTTTATGCGGAAAATAAAGGAGGAACCCATGAAAAGAACTTATGTTGGGGGACAGGCTGTAATGGAAGGCATTATGATGAAACATGACGATGACATCGCCATTGCAGTACGAAAACCAGATCATTCCATAGAAGTAAAGGTTGAAAAAAGAGAAAGTTTTGGGGAGCGACATCCCTGGGCGAAATGGCCTATTATACGAGGTGTTGTAAATTTTGTAGAATCCATGGTGGTGGGCACCAGTACTCTGATGTATTCTGCTTCTTTCTACGAGGAGGAAGAGGAACCATCTGCTTTCACCGGATTCTTAGATAAGATGACTGGAGGTAAGTCAGAGGACCTTATGATGGGACTTACCGTTTGCTGTTCCATTGTGATGGCGGTAGGTATTTTTATGATCTTACCATATCTGCTGACTGGATTTTTGGAACGCTATATTTCTTCTCATTTTTTGGTAACCTGCATGGAGGGTATCGTAAGAATTGCGATATTTTTATCCTATACGCTGCTGATTTCCAAGATGGAAGAGATAAAGCGGGTATATATGTACCACGGAGCGGAACATAAGACCATCAATTGTTTGGAACATGGCGAAGACTTGACGGTGGAGAATATAAGAAAACATTCCAGACTTCACAAACGATGTGGCACTAGCTTTATGTTGATCGTTATGATCGTCAGCATCTTCTTTTTTATGTTTATTCGGGTGGATCACATCCTGCTGAAAGTGGTGCTGCGTCTTTTGTTGGTACCAGTGATTGCGGGTGTTTCCTATGAATTTATCCGATTGGCTGGAAGAAGTGAGTCTCCTTTGATTTGTTTTTTAAGCAAACCGGGGATGATGCTACAGAAATTGACAACCAGTGAACCGGATGACGACATGATAGAAGTTGCCATTCGTGCGGTGGAAGGTGTCTTTGACTGGAAGCCATACGTGGAAGCAGTGCGTCAGGGTACATTGGAGGAATAATATGAGAGCAAGAGATTTACTTACTTTTGGACAGGAAGCACTGAAATTGACAGGGATTTATGAGTGGGACTATGACAGCCGAGCATTGTTGGAATGGCAGTGTGGTATAACCCGCACAGATCTTCTTCTGGAACCGGAGCGAACCATAGCAGAGGAACAGGCCCTCGCCTACAAAGCTCTGATTGAAAGACGTGCCAACCACGAGCCCCTTCAATATATTATGGGGGAATGTGAATTTATGGGACTTCCCTTTCTTGTGTCTGAGGATGTGCTGATTCCAAGACAGGATACGGAAGTTCTCATCGAGTGGATCTTAGAAAGAGAGAAAAAAGAACAAAAGGATTCTGTCACTCTTTTGGATGTCTGTACCGGCTCTGGCTGTATCGCCATCAGTTTGGACATTTTATGGAAACAGTATTGCAACAGCAGTCTGCAGGTAAGTGCCTTAGATGTATCCGAGAAGGCTCTTTGTATTGCCAAGAAGAATAAGGAAAAGAACGATGCCACTGTTTATTTTTATCACAGTGATATGTTTTCGCAGGTGACAGAGCAGTATGATATTGTGGTCTCCAATCCACCCTATATTCCAACGAAGGTGGTGGATGAGCTGATGGAGGAAGTGGTGGGACACGAACCTCGTTTGGCACTGGATGGTATGGAGGATGGTCTTCACTTTTACCGGATTCTTGCTTCTGAAGGAAAGAAGCATTTGAAAAAGGGCGGAAGACTGTATCTGGAGATTGGCCATGACCAGGGCGTGACCGTTCCGGCATTATTAAAGGAAGAGGGATTCCAAGGAATCGAAGTAAAAAAAGATCTTGCTGGCAATGACCGATGCGTTGTAGCTATTTTTCAAAAATCTTAGACAATTTTCATTGACAGATAAGAAAAACTACTGCATTATAATATAGGAAGAAAATGAGAGAATAATAACGGAGGAAAAGTTATGTTTGATAAATTAGAGGATTTAGTTGCCCGTCTGGCAGCGGTTATTGAAGAATTAAACGATCCTTCTGTTGTAAATGATCAGCAGAAGTTCAAGGCTTTAATGAAAGAGCAGAATGATTTGACTCCAATCGTTGAGAAATATACAGAATACAAAGATACAAAACAAACGATTGAGGACAGTCTCGAACTGTTAGAAGAAGAGACCGACGAAGAGATGAGAGAGATGGCAAAGGAAGAATTAGCCGATGCCAGAAAGCGTCTCGTAGATTTAGAAGAAGAGTTGAAGATTCTTCTTCTTCCAAAGGACCCTAACGATGACAAGAACATCATCATCGAGCTTCGTGCTGGTGCCGGTGGAGACGAGGCTGCGTTATTTGCAGCGGAATTGATGCGTATGTACCGTGCTTATGCAGAGAGCAACCGTTGGAAAGTTGAGCTGATGAACGTAAATGAAAACGGAATCGGCGGTTTCAAGGAAGCTGTTTATATGATCAGCGGTAAGGGTGCATATTCCCGCTTAAAATACGAAAGTGGAGTACATCGTGTACAGCGTATTCCTGCCACAGAATCCGGTGGACGTATCCATACTTCTACTGTAACGGTAGCGATTATGCCGGAAGCGGAAGAAGTGGATGTAGAGATCGATATGAATGACTGCCGTTTTGATGTATTCCGTGCATCTGGTAACGGTGGACAGTGTGTAAATACAACTGACTCTGCGGTTCGTCTGACTCATATCCCAACAGGCATCGTTATTTCCTGTCAGGATGAGAAATCCCAGTTAAAGAATAAGGACAAGGCGCTTAAGGTGTTACGTTCCAGACTGTATGAGTTAGAGATGCAGAAAGCCCATGATGCAGAGGCAGAGGCAAGAAAGAGTCAGATTGGTACTGGAGACCGTTCTGAGAAAATCCGTACCTACAACTTCCCACAGGGTCGTGTAACTGATCACAGAATCAAACTTACACTTCACCGTCTGGAAAGCATTTTAAATGGTGATCTGACAGAGATCATTGACAGTTTAACAGCCGCAGATCAGGCAGCTAAATTAGCGAAGATGAGCGAAAACGAATAATTACAGGTAAGTGCCAAGTGTCTGAGAAGATGTTTGGCACTTTTTTCTAAGGAGAATTACGATGAAAGCATACTTAAAGAACATAAGAACTGTAACTCCATATACCCCTGGGGAACAACCAAAGGAAGCGAATATTATCAAGTTAAACACCAATGAAAATCCTTATCTTCCATCTCCTAAAGTGATGGAAGCCATGAAGGAAGTGGATCGCCTTCGCATGTACCCAGATCCGGCTGCCACAGAGTTGGTGCAGGCCATTGCAGACTATAAAGGTCTAAAGAAAGAACAGGTCTTTGTTGGGGTCGGTTCTGACGATGTACTGGCTATGTGCTTTATGACCTATTTTAACAGCGAGAAACCGATTCTTTTCCCAGATATCACCTATTCTTTCTATGATGTGTGGGCGGAATTATTTCAGGTACCTTTTGAACAAATTTCTTTACAGGATGATTTTTCTATCTGTCCGGAAGATTACAAAAGACCAAATGGAGGCATTATATTTCCAAATCCCAATGCGCCTACCGGACTTTATTTGCCCCTTGCAGCAGTAGAAGAAATTATAAAGGCAAATCCAGACAGTATTGTGATCGTAGATGAGGCTTACATTGATTTTGGTGGCAACAGTGCCCAGTGTTTGTTGGATCAGTATGAAAATCTAGTTGTGGTACAGACCTTCTCCAAATCCCGTTCCTTAGCTGGAATGCGTATCGGTTATGCCATGGCAAGTGAGACACTGATCAAGGCATTAAACGATGTGAAGTATTCTTTTAATTCCTACACCATGAACCAGCCTTCCATTTTATTGGGAAAGGCTTCTGTGGAGGATGATGCGTACTTTAAGAAGACATGCCATGCCATCGTAGATACGAGAGAATGGTTTAAAGAAGAAATGAGACAGCTAGGTTTTTCTTTCCCAGATTCCAAGGCAAACTTTCTTTTTGCTGCCCATTCTTCCGTTCCGGCAGAAGAATTATTCGAGGCTTCAAAGAAAAGACATATTTATGTGCGATACTTTAAAAAGCCTCGCATTGACAACTATCTGAGGATTACCATCGGTACGCGGGAAGAGATGGAGACATTTCTTGCATTTTTGAAAGAGTATCTGGCAAATCGTCAGAAATAGTGTTCTTTGACTATATACAGAAAGGAATTTTACAATATGAAACGATATATTGCGATTTTTATGGCGGCACTTCTGACTGCTTCTATAGCAACAGGCTGTAACAGCAAAAAAGAGGAAGCCACAACCACAGAGACTGTAGCGGAAACTACCACTGCCACAGCGGCAGAAAGCACAACTGCCCAGACAAAGGCAGAATATGAAAAGGTGGAGATCCACACACCAAAAACATTCAGTCAGACAGGAGAACCGGAAGAGGGAGAGACGGTAGCCATCATTCATGTAAAGGATATGGGCGATATTTGTGTCAAATTTTTCTATGAAGATTCTCCATTGGCAGTGGAAAACTTTGTAACTTTGGCAGCCAACGGCTACTACGATGGAATTATTTTCCACAGAGTCATTGCTGATTTTATGATCCAGGGCGGCGATCCAACAGGAACCGGCATGGGCGGAGAAAGTATGTGGGGAAGCGAGTTTAAGAATGAATATTCTGATCGTTTGGCACAGATTAACGGTTCCCTGGCAATGGCGAGAACACAGGAATATGACACCAATGGAAGTCAGTTCTTTATTAACAATGGACCGGAATTGACAGAAGAACATCTGGAATATTACGGAGTAGACAAATCTTTCTGGGATACTTACAAAGAAAATGGTGGAAATCCATATCTCCAGAATCAGTACACCGTGTTTGGTCAGGTATATGACGGCATGGATGTGGTGGAGGCAATCTCTGGTGTAGATACCGACGCCTCTGACAAGCCAACCACCGACGTGGTAATTGAATCTGTGGAAGTGACACAGTACCAGAAATAGGACGGAACGAAAGGACAGAAAAACAATGGATAACAAAGAAAAAGATACAGAAGTATTGGAAGCAGATTCCCTGGAAAAGGACGTGGAAGTGGTAGATGAAAAGAAGAGTACCACTAAGGAGGAGCCTGGAAAGAGAAAAACGGATCCATTTAAGAAGTTTTGTTATATGTGCCGAAGGACAGAGGAACAGGCGGGAAAATTAACTCGCATGTCCGGCGATATTTATATTTGTCAGGATTGTCTTCAGAAAACCTTTGACACCATGAACAGCGGAAATTTTGGCAATTTGGGATTTTTTGATCTTGGCTCTTTGGACAACGGCAAGATTGACCTTTCCAGTTTGCTGGGAGGCAGAATGCCGGGAGCACAGAAAGTAAAGGAAAAGAAAAAAGAGGAAAAGCCGGAGGAAAAACCTTTGACTTTAAAAGATATTCCAGCGCCACACAAGATTAAAGCACAGTTGGATGAATATGTTATTGGACAGGAACATGCCAAAAAAGTAATCTCTGTTGCAGTATACAATCACTATAAGCGTGTGGTGACAGGAACAATGGATGACATTGAGATTGACAAATCCAATATGTTAATGATTGGGCCAACGGGTTGCGGTAAGACATATCTGGTAAAAACATTGGCAAGACTGTTAAATGTGCCACTGGCCATCACTGATGCTACCGCATTGACAGAAGCAGGATACATTGGAGATGATGTGGAGAGTGTTCTTTCCAAACTTCTGGCTGCGGCAGATAACGATGTGGAAAAGGCTGAGCGAGGCATTGTATTTATCGATGAGATTGATAAGATTGCCAAGAAGAAAAATACCAACAGCCGCGATGTCAGCGGGGAATCCGTGCAGCAGGGAATGCTGAAGCTGTTGGAAGGTAGTGAAGTGGAAGTTCCCGTAGGTGCTTCCAGCAAAAATGCCATGGTTCCAACTACCACCATCAATACGAAGAATATTTTATTCATTTGCGGCGGAGCATTTCCAGAGTTGGAAAGTATTATCAAGGCAAGACTGACCAAAAAATCCGGTATTGGATTCCAGTCTGATTTAAAGGATCGTTTTGATGAAGAACCAAATTTAATGCAGCATGTCACCATCGAAGATTTGAGAGAATTTGGTATGATTCCAGAATTTATCGGAAGATTGCCTGTTATCTACTCTCTCAATGCATTGACGGAAGAAATGCTAGTACAGATCTTAAAAGAGCCAAAAAATGCCATTATCAAGCAGTATCAGAAGCTCCTGGCATTGGATGAGGTGGATCTGCAGTTTGACGATTCTGCCCTTTGGGCTATTGCAAAGCGGGCCATGGAGAAAAAGACTGGTGCCAGAGCGCTTCGTTCCATTATAGAGGAGATTATGTTAGATATTATGTATGAAATTCCAAAGGATGACAACATTGGAAGGGTGACTATCACAGAAGATTACATTTTAAACAAAGGACTTCCTATTATTGAAATGCGAGGAACACAGGCTTTTTTGACAGATAAAAATTCATAGAGAGATTCCTAATAAATCCTGACGATGTGGAGATACTAGTATCAGCACAAGTAAAGGAGATTGCATTATGAATCAAATCAAAGGAAAATTATTTATTTTGAGCAGTTTACTGGTATTGTCTATGCTTGTTTTTACCGGATGTGGCAATGACACAGGAAATAACCCGGATGAAACAACAAACAGCACCACCCAGGGCAATGACAGCACCGCTAATAGCAGTACAAGGGATACCCTTGGGGATGATACGGGAAACGCCGTAGGTGATGTGATCGATGGGGCAGGAAATGCCGTGGACGATGCGGTGGATGGAGTAGAAAATGCGGTGGATGATATGACAGAGGATGGAACAGGTACAGACCGCTCCAACATGAATAACGCCATCACAAGCACGGCCAATCCAACGGATGCTTCCGGGGAAGCTGCCACGACAAATCGTCGTTAAAGGATACAAAAGAAATTCATAGAGAATAATAAAAAAGCGAGGACAGAGTAAGAAACACTTTGTCTTCGCTTTTTTGCACCATTATACAGGCGATAGTTTCATATTAAGGAAATTAATGTAAATACACCTTGCAGTTCATTACCATATATTGTAAAATGAAGAAAAAGAAAGGAGATTACCTATGAACTACAATGAATTTAAAGAGGCAATGATGGATTTGATTCGTCAGCGTTACCCAGAGGAGCAATATGAAGTATCTCTTCGTAAGGTGACAAAGAATAACGGTGTTTTGCTGGATGGAGTTTGTATCTTTCCCAAGGGAGTGAATACGACACCGACCATCTACTTGAATGGTTATTATGAACAATACCAGAGGGGAGAGACCTTAGCCGATGTATTGCATGGCATTCAAGAAGAATTTAACTACGGTATGGAACTGACTCCTACTTTTATCTCGATTCAATCTGGTTATAAAGCTATTCGAAGTCAGATTATTATGCGGCTTGTCAATTATGAGAAGAACGCAGAGATTTTACAGGAATGTCCCTATATTCCCTTTCACGATCTTGCTATCACGTTTCGCTGGCTTGCTCATCAGGATGACATCGGTATTTCCACCGCGCTGCTTACCAACAAGGATTTGGAGCGATGGAGTATCGATAAGAGTCAGCTTTACCAAGATGCCTGCCACAATACACCGAAGATTTTTCCATACTATTTTTCACCCATGAAGGATATGCTGGAGGAGCAGGGGATGGGGACGGATCCGGTGGCGGTAGAGCTTTATGTTATTACCAACGAACAGGGGATGAATGGGGCAACCTGTATTCTGTATCAGGGCGTTTTAGAAGAGATTGGCCAGGTCCTTGGCTGCAGCTATTATCTGCTTCCAAGCAGTATCCACGAGATGATAATCTGTCCTGACAAGGAACCCGTCACTCGAGAACTTTTACTTTCCCTTGTCAAAGAAGCGAACCATATGGTGGTTACCATGGGAGAAGTACTTTCGGATAATATTTATTATTATGATTACAATACCGGTCTGTTATCTTTCTTAAAACAAGTATCACAACTTTCTTAATCCATTCCCTATTTTTCCATATTACAAAAAAGAGAATCGGTTCCATTCACTAGCGGAACCGATTCTCTTTTTCGTCATAGACAAAGCCCATGGATGCCAATTTTGTTAAGATTTCCTCTTGGTTTAAATCCATATCTTCACAGAGGGCTTCCAAGGATGAATAAAAATCTCGCAGCTTCGTATTTAAAAAACTGTAGAGCATCACAGGATCCTGTGGAATAGACA
>CAYLUV010000088.1:0-8737 GCA_964386955.1 uncultured Lachnospiraceae bacterium | reverse complement strand
TCCCGCAGGATTTTAAGTCCTGTGCGTCTGCCAGTTCCGCCACGCCGGCATCTCAGTGGATGGAGAAGGATTCGAACCGCTTGTCGTTCTTACAACAATTGACTCAAAACTTCCTATCCTGATGGATGGAGAAGGATTCGAACCTTCGAAGTCGTTGACAACAGATTTACAGTCTGCCCCCTTTGGCCACTCGGGAATCCATCCATATTGTCAGGTTCGCACCTGACAGAAATTTATTATACATGACATTATTCTAAAATGCAAGTACTTTTTTATTTAATTTTGGAGATATTTTTAAATTTAGAATCGTGCACTTTTTGTCACGTTTTGCAAATTCCTTTTATCGCACTCCCAAAACAATTCCAGAATGCATCGGCATGGTAATCTTCACATAGCCCTCTGTAACTTCATAACTATCTGGCTGCAGTGTATAGTCCTCCTCATAGGAAAGCACTAACTGCTTCATGGCAGTTCCATCTACGACACCCAGTTCCCAAACTGGAATCTCCATCTCCACTGGCTCTGTTCCATTGTTTACTGCCACCACAATCTTCTCCTGCTCCGTAAATCTTCCGTAGGAAAGGTGTCCCTGTTCCCCTGTCAAGAATTTGATGGAACCAGTCATCAGTGCATCCCATTCCTTGTGAATCCGTATCATATCCTTGTGATACTGAATCAAGGCTTTGTCCTCTTTTCCCCAAGGATAGGTTCTTCGATTGTCTGGATCTGTCCAGCCGCACACACCGGCTTCATCGCCATAATAGAGGGTAGGTGCCCCTGGCCAAGTCATCTGCATTAAAACTGCCTCACGAAAGACTGCCTTATTGATGTTCTGATTTGCTGCCTCCGGTCCCGCTGTGGCGGTTCTTCCCACCGTACCGTTGGTTCTTGTCAGGAATCTGGAATGATCGTGATTGGAAAGCTCATTCATAGCTACCTGCAAAGAAGCGCCATGGAACCGTGACATATGATAAGTCATGGCACTGAAGAATGCTTCGCTGTCTCCAATCAGCTCCGGTCGTTTCTCATCGCTGTGTTTTTCCATGCCCGTCAAGAACCAGGTAATCGGCTCCATAAAGGCATCGTAATTCATAACACTGTCCCATTGATCTCCCTGCAACCAGGAACCTGGATCTCCGTAATGCTCTGCAAGAATCAAAGCATTTGGATTAGCTTCCTTTACCACTTTTCGGAATTCTTTCCAAAAATAATGATTGTAATCCAAACTTCTTCCCAAATCTGCTGCCACATCCAGTCTCCATCCGTCACAGTTAAATGGAGGAGAAACCCATTTTTTTGCAATGCTCATAATGTATTCAAATAATTTGGGAGATTCCTCATAGTTTAACTTTGGAAGTGTATCGTGTCCCCACCAGCCATCATAATCCTCATTGTACGGCCAAGTTCCCTGATCCATAAATTGGAAAAAGCTGCGATATGGACTCTTTTCATCGATATAAGCTCCTTTTTCGTATCCCTTCTGATATTCATAGAGGCATTCTCTGTCCATCCATTTGTTGAAGGAACCACAGTGGTTAAACACACCATCCAAAATAATTTTCATGTCCCTTTTATGAGCTTCCTCCACCAGTCGAATCAATAACTGATTGCTGGCTTCCAGATTTTTCTTATTGGTAACACGATTGATATAGCGAGTTGCCTGGGAATTCGGTGTCTCTGCATTTAACACGGTGCTTCCTGAATCCTCCAATATCACACCCAGATGAGGATCGATATAATCATAATCCTGACTGTCATATTTGTGATTGGACGGAGACACGAACAGTGGATTAAAATACAGTACATCCACGCCCAAGTCCTTCAAATAGTCCAATTTGTCTATTACACCCTGCAAATCTCCTCCGTAGAATTCCCGCACGTCCATGGCGGCAGGATAACGATCCCACTGATTTACCTTACGAACCGGTTCCCGAATATAGACATACTCATTGTCCATCACATCATTGGTAGGGTCTCCGTTGTAAAAACGATCCGTATAAATCTGATAAAAAACGGCCCCCTTTGCCCAGTCTGGAGTAGAAAAACCCGGCATAATACAAAAATCAAAAAAATCTTCTCTCTCCCAGGTAACTCCCTTCTTATTGTAGTAGCAGCATCGACCACCTTTTTCTATCTTAAAATAGTAGCAGATTCGCTCCTCTCCCATCTGCGTCTTACATTCATAATAATCAAACAGCGTATCCTGACTTGCCACCGCCATGGCAATCTCCTGTTCTCCTATATGAAGGGTCACTCCATCCACATTATCTTTTCCAGTCCGAAAACGAAAAGTAACTTCTTCCCCCTTCTTCGGCTCTGTCGGCTTTCTGTAAGAACAAGTTTCATCGGCAAAGAGCGCTTCCTTTATTAGCAGCGTCCTGTCCTGATGCATATATATCATTCGTTTTTCTGTGTCGGATAGCTGACACGACATCCTATTCATATCCATATATTTTGCGCTCCCTTTGAAATTCTTCTACTAATTTCAGTTTTTTATCCCTGGTTAGCTGTTTCAGCTCATATTCCCTCCGCATAGCCTGATTCTTTGTCTCATAAGTCTCATAATAGACCAAGCGCACTGGTAAACGGCTTCTCGTATACTTTGCACCCTTTCCCGCATTGTGGGTCTGGGTTCTCCGTTCCACATCGGTGGTATATCCTGTATAGAGGGAACCATCGCTGCATTCCACCATATATGTATAATGCATGTTACTCTCATTTCTAAAACAACATTTTTAGACCAACTTTTGTATTATATCAAAAACTTTGTGAAATTTCATTAACTATTTTTGTTTTTTAAAGGGAGATTTCTTTTCTTCCTTTTTTCTTTAAAATGGCTGTTTTAAGGGAGACTTTTTCTCGTTGTATTTTCTTCAAATTGGCTGTTTCACTGGAAAATGTCCGGCAAAACAGCCTATGAAAAGCAGTCGGTACAAGAAGGAATTTCAACACTTTTTTAGTTCTGGAAAATAAGTCGCATTTTTATGCAAAAATAAAAGTATACTGTTAAAAACCGATCTGCAAATGGTCTTTCTTTTAACAGTATACTCATATTGGTTGGTTTCGTGATTGTATTTTTCTTAATCGGCAAAATACTCCGTTGGATTCACCGGCTTTTTGTCTTTTTCCATTTTCAGATATAGATGGGATCCCTCCAACAGAAAATAGTTGGTTGGCTCTGCAATTTTCCCAATGACAGCCCCCTGCTCCAATGCATCTCCCTTTTTCGCTTTGACATCTGCCAACTGACCATAAATCGCCTCATAGCCATTTCCCATGTCTATAGTAAGCATCTGCCCATAGCGTTGACTTTTTTCTACCGCAGTTACTTTGCCACCATAAATTGCTTTCACTTCCGTTCCCACCTGCGCCTTCATATAAAGAGCCGGATTGCACTGGTACTGATCCAGTGTCTCAAAATACACGGTTGTATCCATACTATATGGAATTAAAATGTTGCCATCCACGGGCCAGGAAAGCCTGTCTTTCCCATTGTATGCCCTTCCGCTGTTTTTCACCTCACTGCTTAGCGTTTCCTTTGCTGTGACATTTTCCTCCTCCAGCTCTACCATATCTTCCTCAGTATCTTCTGTGGCTGCCACTGGTCCTGACACCTCATTTTGTTCTCCCAGCTCAATGTTTTGCTCCACCAAATCTCCTGTTTTTTTGCTCTGGAAACCATAGAGAAGGGTTAGCCCTGCTAATGCCGCAATTCCGACCCCCAACAGTGCCATGTAGATTTTTTGTTCCATTGATATTTCTTTTTTCTTCGTTTCTTTCATTTCATCACCTCTGGTTTTCAGTATCACCAGAATGTGGATTTTTTATACCTTATTTTTCTTCTTTTATCTCCGTTCCCGGATAATATTTTTGCAAAATTTCCCGATAACTTGCCTTTTCCTTTGCCATACAGTTGGCGCCGTACTGACTAAGACCAATGCCATGTCCCTTTCCCAGGGTAATCATCCGCAGCTTTCCCTCCTGTTCTTCCAAATAAAAGTTGGAAGAAGCAAGAGAAAACAGTTCCTTCCACTCCTCCCCCGTCATGGTCTCTTCCCCCACCTTTACCTGTTTTACATAGCCGTGTTCCGTTTTTTCCGTAATCTGAAGTCCAGAAAATAGGGTTTCTATGGTGAGATTTCCAGCCTTCTTCTTTTTTTGCAATAGAGCTAAGACTTCTGCTTTCCCCCAGTCTTTGACAGACATATAGTCCATTGCCTCCACATCTTGACTGCTTGACACCGCAATCAAATAAGGGCGTGGTTTTCCGAAGATTTCCTCTGCACTCACCGTCTCCCCTAAACTAATACCATGGTACAACGCCTCTATATATTCCCCCTGATAGCAAAGAGTTTGTCCATAGGTACTCTCCACTGCCTTCTTTAGCTTGTACCATATTTTTTCCTCCGCTTTTTCTCCTAACCCCTGCTGAAATTCCTCCGGCGTCAAGTAGGCAAGGGACAAGGCGCTGCACTTTGCCTCCTTTTTTCTTCCCAATTCCCGCATCAGATTGGTTCGTGCAATGACCGCCTGGGCCTGCAATGCCTGCTCCTCATAATCCAGATTTATCTCTCCCGCTATCATAAAGGGAAGAAACTCCTCCAAATCCATCTTTTTTCCCTCCTCATATTCCAGCATAATACCGCTTTTTCTCGCATTTTCCTGCTCCTTTGTCCCGGTAATTAGTAATGTCAAAAAACAGGGCAGCAACAAGGTCGTAAATAAAATAAATAACCATTCTATCATTTTTTCTTGTAACTCTTTCATAGAGAACCCCTTTCTTCTATATTTTATGAAGCTGTTCTCCTTCTTATGATTCTCCATGACAACAATTTTTTCCCGATATAACAAAATAGTATCGTCCAAATCGACGGAATTACCTTTACTATTCCCCTTTATTTTTGTATACTATTGATAATATTAACAATGAGAAAGTGTGCCATTTTCTCATGTTTACTGGACAAGAAACTACTGTCCAGAAAGGAGTAAAAACATGTACGAAGATTTAATTCAGGCTATGGCATCTACTGCCAATGAATCCAATCAGAAAGCCCGCATGATTCAGGAATATGTTCCTGGTAAACAGATCACTCTGGCTCATGTGGTAACACGCCCTCAGGAGAAGGTATATAAGAAATTAGGTCTGGCTGACCAGTATCATGAAGCCATCGGTATCCTTACCATCACACCTTCTGAGGCTTCCATTATCGCTGCAGATATCTGCTCTAAGAGTGCCAACGTGGAACTTGGTTTCGTAGACCGTTTTTCCGGTTCCGTTATTATCGTTGGAACGATTTCCCATGTAGAATCCGCATTAAACAGCGTTCTTACCTCATTTAACAACAAACTTCACTTCACAATCTGTGATGTGACAAAATCATAAAAGACAGGATGTATCATTGACATGAAGATTATGCTTATAGGTGCCTCCGGAGCCGGCAAAACCACTTTGATTCAACGGCTTCAGGACAATGAAATCAAATACGACAAAACACAGGCCATCGAGTATGTTGGCAATTTTATTGATACACCGGGAGAATATATGCAGAACCGCTGGTTCTGGGGTCCTTTGACTGTTACCTCCTACGATGCTGATCTGATTGGCTTTGTTCACGATTCCACCAACGAGGACTGTTGGTTTAACGCTGGACTTGCCACCAAATTTGAGAAACCTTGCATCGGCATTATCACTAAGATTGATCAGCCTGATTCCAATCCGGCTCGCTCCAAGAATTATCTGGAGTACGCAGGAGTTTCTGAGGTCTATGAGACCAGCTCCTACGAGGGAGACGGCATTGATGCCTTATCCGAAGCCTTCCATCGTATTTTAGACAAGAAATAACAGGAGGAATAGATTTTGATTACTTTAAGCGTAGAAAATCTAACCGAATATTTAAAGAGCCAGATAGACTTTTTGGACTACTCCCGTCCTCTTACTATCTCCGCTGTTGGCGGCGGAGACGCTGAAGAAGACGGCGATGGATTTATCAACTTTGTATTCCGTGCCAGCGATGGCAAACACAACATTATTATCAAACAGTGTCGCCCTAACGGTCGTATCATATCTGACATAGAACTTCCTGTAGATCGCTGCGAGTTAGAGTATGATACTATGATGATCCGCAAAGCGATCTGTCCAGAATACGTACCAGAGCTTTATCATATCGACCATGTGAATAAAGTATTTATCACAGAGGATGTGTCTTATCTGCGTATCATGCGTTTTCAGATGAACAAATCCATTCATTTTGAAAATTTTGCCAAACAGATTGCTACTTATATGGCAAGAACGGCTTTTTATACTTCTGAGTATTATCTGGATACCTCTGATTTCCGCAATCTCTCCATTCGTTTTATGAATGATGAGATGCGTAAGATTATGGATACTTTTATGTTCCTTGTAAATAGAGAGGGACACGATCCAGTGGGACCAGGTTTGGATCCTGATTTTGCTCAGTTTACAAGAAATATTGTATATGACAAGGATGTTATGCTGCAAAGATACCTGCTCCGTCATCTTTTTGTTACCAAGGGAGAATGTCTAATCCACGGTGATCTTCATACTTCTAATATTTTCCTTGGACAGGATGATATGAAAGTTATCGACATGGAATACACCTTCTGCGGCCCTATCTCCTACGACATGGGTTATCTTATGAGCAATATTATCGCACAGTATGCTTCTTCTGCGTTCCGTCCATTCTCAAGTGAGGAGGAACGAAAAGAGTATCAGAGCTACATCCTTAGGATGATTCGCGATATTTACAACAATTTCTGCGATGAATTTATTCGCTGTTGGAATGAAGATGCCAAAGATATCTACCAAAATATTCCTGGTCTTCAGATGGATTTCAAACGCACGGTCCTGACGGAAGCCTTCGGCTTTGCTGCCTCTGCCAATATTTCCAGAGTAGCCGGCGATGTGACTTTCCCAGACTTCGACTGCATTGAAAATCCAGTTCAGAAACACAATGCAAAATGTCTCGATATTATTCTGGCAAAACAGTTAATTACCAGACGTGAAGAATACCAGCACATTGATGATGTTATTCGTGATATCGTAGGAATTGAACATATTTACAAATCTAATATTACGGAGTGGTAATTCATGATTATTTTGACGGTAGATAATATAATTGAATATTTGAGACCAAAACTTCCAGAAGTAATTTTTGATTCCAGCACACAGGTGCGCTCCATCGGCGGCAACGGGATTGAAGAAGAGGGGGATGGCTATTTGAACTATGTGTTTAAAGTCACTACCAATGATTTTTCCTGCATTGTAAAACAGGCCCTCAGCCATATGAAGCATGCGGAAGACCGTGCTCTTCCTGCTGGTCGAAATAAGCTGGAGTATGAGATTCTTGCCATTCGAAGCAAAATTTGTCCAGAGTATGTGCCAACACCTTATTTTTATGATGAGGAGAATCACATTTTTGCCATGGAAGACTGCTCTCACTTAAAGATTCCACGTTTCCAGTTTAATAAAAATGTGATGTACGACAATTTTGCAGAAAATTGTGCCAAATATCTGGCAGCCAGTCATTTTTATACCTCTGAGTATTTTCTGGAAACAGATGCGTTCCGCGGTCTTACCACTCATTTTATGAGTCCGAGCCTACGAAAGATTATGGAAGACAGTATTTTCGTGAACCTCTTTGGAAACCACGAATTTGACTATACCTTGGGAGAAGATTTCGTTACATTTGCTAAGGATCTATCTTACTCTCCTGAGTTCCAATGTGAACGCTACAAACTGCGTCATTCCTTTATCAGTAACGGTGAATGTCTGGTACATGGAGATCTTCATACCTCCAATATGTTTGCTGGAGACAACGCCCTGAAGGTGATTGATATGGAATTTACCTTCACCGGTCCATTCAGTTTTGATATGGGATATTTGGCTGGTAACCTGATTGCACAGTATGCTTCTGCCACCTTCCGTGACTTCCCATCGGAGGCAGAACGCAAAGAGTTCAAAGAATATATGCTTCACAGTCTTCGTACGCTCTATACAACCTACGTTACGGAGTTTTGTAAACACTGTGATGCCGATTGCAAAGACTTCTACAAGGACGTTCCTGGTATTCAGGATGCCTTTAAGAAAACAATTTTGAGAGATTATCCTGGCTTTGCTGCCTGTGCCAACTGGTCTCGTGCCAGCGATTCTATGGCATATCCAGATTATGATGTACTCACCAATGTGGAGGATCGACGTCACGCTGTCACCATGTCTTTGATGATTGACTGGCAGATTATGTTCCACCGCTATCAGTATGAGACCATCGATGACTTTATCAAAGATATTCTCTATGCTGAGCACAGATATTTGAAACATATTGGAAAATTATAAGCGCTGCTCTATGCAGAGCATAGATACTTAGGTTCTGTGTCAAGAGTGACGATGAAGTTTTGAATCGATATTTAAGAAATATTAGAAGATTACAAGAGATTCTATATTAGAAAATAGGGTGTTCTTCGATGATGATGTTGAATCATTCATCTAGAAGAACACCCTATTTTATGTCTATCTGTTTTTGAAATAAAAATAAAAAAACCCTTCACGATTTCGTGAAAGGCGAATTACCTAACCTGCATATAGTAAATGTCAATAACATCAATCCGGGAAACTTAGGACAAGCTTTCGACCGATTAGTAACAGTCAGCTCCATACATTACTGTACTTCCACCTCTGTCCTATCTACCTCGTGTTCTTCAAGGGGTCTTCGTCTTGCGA
>CAYLUV010000087.1:0-8881 GCA_964386955.1 uncultured Lachnospiraceae bacterium | reverse complement strand
AATTTGCTTCCCTTTAATGCTGCAACAACATCAAGGTATAATGGTTCACCAGCGGAACCTGGTTCTTTTGTTCTATCTAATACGTTGATTACTTTTACTGTTTCTGGAAGAGCTTCGATGAGTCTTTCAGCAACGAATGGTCTGTAAAGTCTAACTTTAACTAAACCAACTTTCTGTCCTGCTGCTACCATATGGTCGATTGTTTCTTCCATAGTTTCACATACAGAACCCATAGCTACGATAACGCTTTCTGCGTCTGCTGCACCGTAGTAGTTGAATAATTTATAATCTGTACCGATTTTAGCGTTAACCTGGTTCATGTAATCTTCTACGATACCAGGAATTTCGTTGTAGTATTTGTTCTGAGCTTCTCTTCCCTGGAAGTAGATGTCAGGGTTCTGAGCAGAACCACGAAGAACTGGATGTTCTGGGTTTAATGCACGGCGACGGAATGCGTCAACAGCGTCCATGTCTACCATATCTTTTAAGTCTTCATAATCCCACTGTTCGATCTTCTGGATTTCATGAGATGTTCTGAAACCATCGAAGAAGTGTAAGAATGGAACACGTCCTTTGATTGTAGCTAAGTGAGCTACTGCACCAAGGTCCATAACTTCCTGTACAGAAGAGCTACAAAGCATAGCAAAACCAGTTGCACGACATGCATAAATATCCTGGTGATCGCCGAAGATAGATAATGCGTGTGTTGCTAATGCACGAGCAGATACGTGGATTACACATGGTAATAATTCACCAGCAATCTTGTACATGTTAGGAATCATAAGTAAAAGACCCTGAGATGCTGTGTATGTTGTTGTTAAAGCACCTGCCTGAAGTGCACCGTGTACTGCACCTGCTGCACCTGCCTCAGACTGCATTTCAAATAATTTTACAGTGTTACCAAAAATGTTCTTTTTACCTTCTGTTGCCCATTTGTCAGTGTAATCTGCCATTGGGGATGATGGTGTGATTGGGAAAATACCAGCTGCATCTGTAAATGCATATGAAGCATGAGCAGCAGCGGTGTTACCATCCATGGTTTTCATTTTTCTTGCCATTGTTAGTTGTCCCTCCTAAATCATTTGCTATTTGGTTAAAGAATAGCATTAAATCAACAGTATTCGTCAATTTTTTGCAAAATACTGCACTAACTAAATCAATATACAACAATATTATACATCATTTTTCCATTTTTTAAAGAAAAAAATTTGCACAAAATTTTATACAATCCTTGTATATTATTTAACGTTTTCACCTTGCCATGTTTTTGCCGCCTCTCCGGTGTCCACAAGAACCTCCATTGCCTCCACAGGATACTTGCCTGCCGCAGTCTCTCCTGTTAGCATTACAGAAGCGGCCCCCTGACAAATGGCATGAAAAATATCCGTCACCTCCGCTCTGGTTGGAACCGGTGCTTCCATCATGGAGTTTAGCATCTGTGTCACCACCATAAAAGGCATCTCTTCCTTATTACATAACTCTGCAATCTGCTGCTGTACCACGGGAAGTCTCGTAAGCGGCACTGCATTTCCCAGATCTCCTCTGGCAATGACAATGTGGTCACAGTAAGGAAGCAGCTCCGGCAGTCCCTCTACTCCTTCCATATTTTCAATTTTTGCAAAGATTCGAATTTCTTCTCCTCCGTATTCCTGCAATGCCTCCTTGAGACAAATCAGATCCTCTTTTCCACGCACAAAAGGCAGCATAACGGCTGTCACTCCAAAGTCTCTCGCCACTGCAAGATTTTCCCTGTCCTTTTTGGTCAAAGTGGGATTTTTTACCGTAACCCCCGGGAGGGCTAGACTTTTTCTAGATCTTATCAGCCCGCCTCGCAGTACTTTTGCCTGAAAATAATTCTTTGTTTTTTCTATATCCTCTTTGCTTGTCTCCCTTTTCCTCCAAGTATCCTGGTCTGCCGCCATAGCCTCCAGTTCTATCTTTCCGTCATCCACCAAGAGCCTTTGTCCCTCTGTCAGATACTCGTAAATATACTCCGGCACTGGAAGTCCTTCCTGTCCCAGAGAAATACACTCTCCCTCCAGGAGCATTCGCTCTTTTTCTACCTCCCCAATGCGAATTTCCGGTCCAATCAAGTCTATCAATAGATCTGCCTTTTTTCCACATTTCTTAGCTGTTTTTTGATACATATCCACCCAGTCTTTACTTTCTTCCAAACTTTTGTGTGAAAGATTCAGACGAATTCCTGTCATACCGGCTTGAAACATCCCTTCCAAAATCTCTTCCTTGGCGCAAGCCGGCCCCAAGGTACCATAATATTCTATCTTTTTCATAAGTAAATTTCTCTTTCTTTTTTCTATCAATGTTCTGTTATTGTATCAAAAAATTACCTTTTCGTAAACGTTTCCTTCTTTGAGAATTTTTTATCATTCTGAATTTTTTGTACTTTACATAATTCATTTTGTCATATTTTTTTGCATTTTCTAGCTTTTTATTGCCTGAAAATGATATTTTTCTATTTTTAGCTTGCATTTCCTCTTGTTAAGTTTTATACTCAGTCAAAGACTTATTTCGAAAAACTATCGTAAACATTGATTTCTTTTAGGAGGTTTCCTTATGAACTACTATCCAATTAAAAAATTTAAGAAGGTAATGGTTGCCAACCGCGGTGAGATTGCCATTCGTATTTTCCGCGCTCTCTCCGAACTTGGTATTACTACCGTTGCCATCTATTCAAAAGAAGATAAGTATGCACTTTTTCGCACCAAGGCTGACGAAGCCTATGAGCTAAGTCCAAACAAAGGACCGGTGGATGCTTACCTTGATATTGAAGAGATTATTAAGATTGCAAAGCAGCGCAACGTAGATGCCATCCATCCCGGTTACGGCTTCCTATCTGAAAATCCTGACTTTGTTAAGGCGTGTGAGGACAACGGCATTACCTTTATCGGACCTTCCAAAGAATTAATGGAACGTATGGGTGACAAAATTTCTTCCAAACAGATGGCCATTGAATGTAACGTCCCTATTATTCCTGGTGTAGATCATGCTCTAAAAACAGAAAATGCTGTTTTGGAAGCTGCAAAGACCGTTGGATACCCTGTAATGTTAAAGGCTTCCAATGGTGGCGGCGGTCGCGGTATGCGTATCGTGCGCAACGAAGAACAGCTGATTGCAGAATACCGCGAGGCAAAGGAAGAATCCAAGAAAGCCTTTGGTGACGATAAAATTTTTGTGGAAAAATATCTGGAAAAGCCAAAACATATTGAGGTGCAGGTTCTTGCCGATAACTATGGAAATGTGGTTCATCTTTTTGACCGTGACTGTTCTGTACAGCGCCGTCATCAGAAGGTGGTGGAATACGCGCCTGCCTTTACCGTACCAGAAGAGACCAGACAGGAGATTTTCGATTGTGCCGTTCGTCTTACCAAGCAGGTGGGATATCGAAACGCAGGTACTCTGGAATTCTTGGTAGATAAGGATAACCATCCTTACTTTATTGAAATGAATCCTCGTATTCAGGTGGAACACACCGTGACAGAGATGCTTACCGGCATTGATCTGGTGCAGGCTCAGATTTGTATTGCAGAAGGCTATCCTCTGAATTCCCAGGAAATCAATATTCCTTCCCAGGATTCCATTCATGCCAACGGATATGCCATTCAGACCCGTGTTACCACAGAAGATCCTGCCAACAACTTCCTTCCTGATACCGGAAAAATCACCGTTTATCGCTCCGGTTCCGGAAACGGTATCCGTCTGGACGGTGGAAATGCCTACACAGGTGCCAACATTTTACCGTACTATGACAGTCTCCTAGTAAAGATTATTTCTAGCGACCGCACTTTTGAGGGAGCCATCCGCAAATCCCTTCGCTCTTTGAAGGAAATCCGAATCCGCGGGGTTAAGACAAACATTCCATTTTTGATCAATGTGTTAAATCACGAAGTTTTCCGCAGCGGTTCCTGCTACACAAACTTTATCGAGAGCACACCAGAGCTTTTTGACCTTACTGTCAGTCAGGACAGAGCCACAAAGATTCTGGAATTCTTAGGAAACAAGATGGTAAACGTCGCAAAAACAGAAAAACCATATTTCGAAAACCGTGTTCTTCCAAAATACGATGAGACAAAACCAGTTTACGGTGCAAGGGATGAATTTTTGAAATTAGGTGCCAAAGACTTTACCCAGAAGATTTTAGAGGAACGAAAACTCTACGTTACAGATACTACGATGCGTGATGCCCAGCAGTCCTTGATGGCAACCCGCATGCGAAGCAAAGATATCTGTGGGGCAGCCAAAGCCACCAATGCATTTATGGCCAACGCATTTTCTGTGGAAGCCTGGGGCGGTGCTACCTACGATACCGCCTACCGTTTCTTAAAGGAATCCCCTTGGAAGAGACTTTCCCTCCTTCGCGAAAGAATGCCAAACACCTTAATCCAGATGCTGCTCCGCGCCTCCAACGCCGTGGGATACAGCAATTATCCAGACAATGTGGTAAAGGAATTTATCAAGATTTCTGCGGAAAAGGGCATTGATGTCTTCCGTATTTTTGACAGCTTAAACTGGACTGAAAATATGAAGATGCCAATTGAGGAAGCCTTAAAGACCGGAAAGATTGTAGAAGGTGCCATCTGCTACACCGGAGACATCACCAATCCAAAAGAGCGCAAATATACCTTAGATTACTATGTGAAAAAGGCATTGGAGCTGGAAGCTATGGGATGTCATATTTTCACCATCAAAGATATGGCTGGGCTTTTAAAACCATACGCCGCAAAAGAACTGTTCCGCACTTTAAAATCTGAACTGAAAATTCCTGTAAACCTGCACACCCATGATTCTACCGGAAATGGCGTGGCGACGGTGCTGATGGCAGCGGAAGCAGGCGTTGATATTGCGGACCTTGCCATCGAGTCCATGAGTTCTCTCACTAGTCAGCCTTCCTTAAACGCTGTGGCGGAAGCCCTTCGCGGCACCCAGCGTGACACCGGACTTGATTTTGATGAGTTAAACGAACTTAGCCAGTACTATAGCCGCATCCGCAAGGTTTACAAGAGCTTTGAAAGTGAGATGGCTTCTCCAAACACAGAGATTTACAAATATGAAATTCCTGGCGGTCAGTACTCCAACCTTCTGGCTCAGGTAAATGAAATGGGCGGCAAGGAACAGTTTGAGGATGTCAAACACCTCTACAAGGAGGCCAATGAACTCCTTGGAAATATCGTGAAAGTTACCCCGTCCTCCAAAGCGGTAGGGGATTTTGCCATCTTCATGCAGAAAAACGGATTAAATAAAGAGAATATTTTAGAAAAGGGAAGAACCTTATCTTACCCAGACTCTGTTGTGGACTATTTCAAGGGTATGATGGGACAGCCTGACGGCGGTTTCCCAGAAGAATTGCAAAAAATCGTCCTAAAAGGAGTAGAACCAATCACTGTGCGCCCTGGTACTCTTCTTCCGGATGTGGACTTTGAAGAAATCAAGACACATCTTCGCAGCAAATTCGATATGAGTGCTTTTACCGAAGAAGAAATGCAGCAAAAAGCAGTCAGCTATGCCCTCTATCCAAAGGTATACGAAGATTACTGCGAACATTTCCAGTCCTACAACGATGTTACTAGACTGGAAAGCCATGTTTACTTCTACGGTCTTCGCAAAGGAGAAGAAACAACACTGAAGATTGGAGAAGGAAAGGAACTTCTGATCAAGTTCTTAGAAATCTCCGAGGCGGACAAAGAAGGCATGCGTACCCTCACCTTTGAGGTAAACGGTGCAGTCCGTGAAATCAAAGTATTAGACAAGAACGAAGAAACAAAGGCAGACCGCAAATTAAAGGCAGATAAATCTAATCCACTGCACTTAGGTTCCACCATTCCAGGTACCGTGGACAAGATTTTAGTGAAAGAAGGGGATCATGTATCCATCAACGATCCGCTGATGACCATCGAAGCCATGAAGATGGAAACCACCGTAGTGGCAACCATGGACGGCATCGTAGATAAAATCTATGTTTCCTCCAAGGATCAGGTCAATGCAGAAGATCTTCTCATTACCTTCCTGCCACTGGAAGCCGGCGAATAAAATTTTCATTTTCAACTAAAAATAAGGATACCATAGATCTAAAACAGATTTATAGTATCCTTGTTTTATGTATATATTCGTTATTTTTGTGTTTCTAAATGTTCTTCATAGGTTTCTGTAAAGAGATGGCTTCCATCATTTTTATCGGTATCCGTATGATAAAAGAGGTAACTGTGGCTTTCCGGATTTAGCGCCGCCTCTATGGATGGAAGACCAGGGCTACAGATTGGACCCACAGGAAAACCGTAGTTGGTATAGGTGTTATATGGAGAATCTGTTCTTGTATCCTCATAGGTGGAAGATGGCTTGTCGTACATACCCTCAGTGAGTGGATAAAGAAAAGTTGGATCGATCTGCAGGCGCATATTTTGTGCCAGACGGTTTTCAATTACCCCAGCAATCATCCCGCGCTCTCCATCAAAACTTGTCTCTCTCTCAATCATAGAGGCCTCTGTGACAATCTCATAGGTGGTTCTTCCCATGGCTTTCGCCTTTTCATCCATTCCCTTCGTATACTGTACACCAAATTGGTCCAACATTGTTCTCACCACACCCTCCGCTGTGACAATATCCCCCAGATCATAGGTATCTGGGAACAAAAAGCCCTGCAGGCGGTAAGTTACATCGGCATCCTCCGGTATGGACTCCAAGAACCAATAGTGATAATTGTCCTTCTCCACCGCATCCAAAAATTCTTGGGCGGTACAATATTCCTCTTCTTCCAGTTTCTTTGCTATCTTTTCGATGGTATAACCCTCTGGCACTGTAAACCAGTTTCCTTCTTTTTTGGCGCCTTCATTTACCAGTTTTTGAATCAATGTCTTCAGACTGTAACCGGTATTTAACTCAAATGTTCCATATTTCAGCTGATTTCCCGCACTCATCTCCCGGATTTTCAGATAGAATGCCAATTCATTTCCAATCAGTCCATTCTTCTTCAAAATACTGGCAATCTGTTTCTGGCCTGCTCCCTTTGGAATCTCTACCGTTACTTCCTTTCCTTCCCTATCCTTTTCACTCTTTACTTCCGCAAATAAAAGAATCAGCCATGCTGCTGCCAAGAGAAACAGCACCAGTACTACCAGCGGAAGAAAACTTCTTTTTTTCTTTTTGTAGGATTTCTTATGTTTTTTCTTTTGTTTTACTGCCATAGAATCTTCCTTTCTAAAAAAACAAGTTTTTTCTCTTTGTCATTTTCTCAAAAAGAAAGACAGACTGGTGCACCACCCTTCTGTCTCCCCTGCTTTTTATTCTTATCGATCTAATGTGTTTGGCTCTGGATATTCTTCTCCAAATGTCTCCACAGTAACGGATGCCATTACCTGTGGGTTCACTGGTTTGTCACCCCATCCAGTCTTTGTCTCTGCGATGGCATTTACCACATCCATACCCTCGATGATCTTACCGAATGCCGCATACTGTCCATCCAGATGTGGTGCATTCTTGTGCATAATAAAGAACTGAGATCCCGCAGAATCTGGCATCATGGAACGAGCCATGGAGATTACACCAGCTTCATGTTTTAACATGTTGTCAAAGCCGTTCATTCTGAATTCCCCTGGGATAGAGTATCCTGGGTTACCTGTACCTGTTCCCTGTGGACATCCGCCCTGAATCATGAATCCTTTGATTACTCGGTGGAAAATAAGACCATTATAAAAGCCTTTGTTTGCTAAAGAGATAAAGTTATTTACTGTGTTTGGCGCAACTTCTGGATAAAGTTCCAGTTTCATCACTGCACCGTCTTCCATTGTAATGGTAGCGATTGGGTTTGCCATATATTACACCTTCCTATTCTTTTCTATCGTCAAAGAAAAAGGATTTTTGACCTTTTATTCCTGACATGCTATTATGTAATTGTACTATATCTATAAAATTCTTTCAAGAGAAAGGGGCTTACAATTTTATGAAGCGCAAATTACTATTTTTTGATATCGACGGAACCTTGCTTCCTGAGGTGGACGGCGCCATTCCTGAGAGTACCATCAACGCCATCAAGCGTGCCCAAGAACTGGGACATTACACTTTCATTAACACTGGACGCACTATAGCCATCATTCCAGAGCAGTTAACTGCCCTGCAGTTTGACGGTTATCTTTGCGGATGCGGCACACACCTCATCCTACGGGACGAAGTATTTCTGGACAAAGAATTTGATCAAGCTCGGGGCAAAGAGCTTGCACTCCACGCCAGAAAACACCAGATTCCTATCCTGTTGGAGGGCAACAAAGCCTGCTATTTTGACAGTCAAGGCTTTACTGACGGGTATGTGGAAGAGACAACCCAGCAGATTTTCAACAGTTTTCCAGATAAGATTCTTGATATCAACGAACACCCTGACTTCGTGTTCAGCAAGTTCTGTACCATCTGTAAAACAAAAGAACAATTAGATACCCTTCTGGAACCATTTTCTGATTATTTTGAACCAATTGATCGCGGAGATTATCTATACGAAATCGTTCCTATTGGCTTTAGCAAAGCTAGTGCTATTGATTCTATCCTAGAAAAATTAGACCAGTCTTTAGAGGACTGTTATGTGTTTGGCGACAGCACCAACGATCTTTCTATGCTGACTCACGTACCAAACAGCATCGGCATGGGAAATAGTCACCCGGATGTGTTGAAAGCCGTTTCCTACATAACCACTCCAGTGTGGCGTGATGGCATCGCCATTGCCATGAAACATTTTGAATTAATCTAGATACATAAAATGCCCCCATCTATCCTTTCGCTTCGGCGTGATAAATCGGGGCATTCGTTATATTATATTCGGGCATAAAAAAAGCGATAGACGGGGCTCGAACCCGCGGTCTCGACCTTGGCAAGGTCGCGCGTT
>CAYLUV010000086.1:0-8896 GCA_964386955.1 uncultured Lachnospiraceae bacterium | reverse complement strand
TAATTATATTGTAACATTTCCTTAATATTTCATTATATAAGGAGTGTTACAATATATGAGACAAGCAATTAAAGACTTTTTTAAAAACGGAGGCATACCTGTTACTTTTATTTTCTGCTGCCTTATGCTCTATGTTTTTTGTGTGGAAATGTATGAAAATAAAAAAGATTTCATTCAGCTTTCCAGAACTATTTCTATTGAAGAAAATAATCTTTTAGGGGAACATATCTATTCAGTAATCACCAGCGAAGACACCAGTATTTACAATGAGCTGTATCGTTCCGTCATTTCCTATAAGTATAACCAATTAAAAAAACAAAATTATACGATTTCTGAACCCTTTATTGCCTATAATCTTTATGGCACAAATTTGTTGGGCCTTAATTTATATTTCCATACAGATACAGAAAGTTATCTCGACTACACTGTTCATGTAGATGAGGAGGGAATTCCCGATTTCACTCGAACCCTCAATAATGGAAAAGAGGACAACTTAACCAAGATCCATGAATATCAGTTGATTGGTTTGGTAAAGGGATATAAAAATACCATTTTGCTTGAACTAAAAGATAAAACCGGAAATGTTTTATCTACTAAAGAATTTCAGATTGATCTTTCTAATCTGGAAACAAATTCTCAGCTTTTCGCCACCGTTACGGAGGGAGAAAGCAAAGAATCTCTGGAAGATGGTCTTTACACGATTTGTGGCAATGATTCGGATGAACAGGATTACATGTCAGCCTATGACAATGCAGGAATCCTTCGAAGTGAAATTCCAATCATTGGCTACCGCTCTCATAAAATTCTTTTTACAGAGCAGGGAGAAATGTTATTTTCTATCTCCCAGACCCGAATTGTAAAAATGTCCCGACTTGGAGAAGTGTTGAAAATTTATCGCACTGGACATTATCAATTGCATCATGATTATGTATTTTCCGATGATGGTAATATTCTGGTTCTCGCCAACAATACGGAAAAAGATACCGAAGAGGACTGCATCATCAAAATTAATCTGAAGACTAACGAAGTAACAGAATTAATTGACTTTGAACCGATGTTTCAATCTTATGTAGACATCTGTTATTGGGATAAGGAATCCGTCCGAGATGAGGGGGAAGATGGACTTGATTGGCTGCATTTAAATTCTATTGTCTATGTAGATGGAGATGTCATTGTTAGTTCCAGAGAAACTTCCTCCATCATCAAAATCAAAAATATAGAGACAGCACCAACTTTAGATTATATTATTTCCAATGAAAAAATCTGGGATGGCTCAAATTATACGGACTATCTCTACACACAGGTGGGAGATTTTAAAATCCATGCTGGTCAGCACAGTTTAAATTATACAAAGGACAAAGAGGATGGTATCTACTACCTTTCCTTTTTCGATAATAATTACGGAATTTCCACCAGTCGTCCCGATTTTGATTTTACAAAGGTTGGTATAACCAATCAAAATAGTTTTTCCGGAGATTACTCTTATTACTATGTATACAAAATTGACGAAAATAAAAAGACCTTCGAATTGATGGATAGCTTAGAGCTGGTATATTCCGGCATTGTCAGTAACATCCAAAACTTAGATAATGGAAATCTTTTAACAGATTCTGGTACCGCAGGGTATTTTGCTGAATACGACAAGAATCATCAACTGATTCGTGGCTTTTCGCTTACCCTCAATAAATACATGGTTTACCGCGTATTTAAATATAACTATCATAATATATGGTTCTACTCTAAATAAATTTTTCAAAAAAAGGACATTGCTAAAAATGCAATGTCCTTTTAAAATTTCTAATTTCCACATTCAATACTAATCTCATTGAATTTCGTTAAAATAGAATCTACTTTCATATTTTTCTTTTCTTCCCCTGCCACATCCAGCACAATATTTCCTTCATGCATCATAAGAATGCGATTTCCATATTCCACTGCATAGCGAAGATTATGAGTCACCATAATAGTTGTAAGATTTTTCTCTTTTACCACCTTATCTGTCAGCTCCATAATCAAATCTGCTGTTTTGGGATCTAAAGCCGCCGTGTGTTCATCCAATATTAAGAAATCAATAGGTGTCATGGTGGACATCACAAGTGCCATGGCCTGTCGTTGCCCGCCAGATAAAGCTCCCACTTTTACATTTAATTTGTCTTCCAACCCCAAATTGAGCTGTCGAAGATTTTCTCTATAATATTCTATTTTCTTCTTATCTGTACCCATGGAAAGACCAAAAAATTTACCTTTATGATCTGCCAAAGCCATATTTTCCAGAATTGTCATAGATGGACATGTTCCCAACGCCGGATTCTGGTAGACTCTTCCCATATACTTTGCTCTTTTAAATTCTTTTTCCCTAGAAATATCTTTTCCATCTATAAAAATGCTTCCCTGATCCATAGACATACTGCCACAAATCAGATTTAACATGGATGTTTTTCCAGAACCATTGCTTCCTACCACGGAAACAAACTCTTTGTCTTTGATGGAAAGATTAAAATCTTTGAACAAGCACATCTCATTAACTGTACCTGGATTATAATATTTATCGATATGTTTTAACTCAAGCATTTCCCTTCACCTTTTTCTTTCTTTCCATACTGATGATCAAAATAGCCAGGAATAATACGGCGGTAATTAATTTCATATAAACTGGATCAAAAAATTTGATTGCCACTGCCACGCAGGCCTTGTATAACACAGATCCAATTAAAACAGCTGTGGTTGCATTTAAAAATGTGAGACCTTTTAATAAACTGGTTCCAATGATAACACTGGCAAGTCCCAATACCAGCGCGCCAGTACCGGAGGAAATTTCAAATACCTTCTGTTCTTGACAAAAGATACAACCAGAGAGGGAAACCAATCCATTGGCTATAGCCAATCCAAGAATTTTTACATTGCCCTTATCCTTCGCCAAGGAAGTGACAATCACTTCGTTATCTCCCACTGCGCGAAGAAGATATCCGGCTTTTGTCTTTAAAAAGAAATCCAACAAAAATTTTGCAATCAATACAATAATCACTATGGTAACAATCTTCACGTAGGAAGGGATTGTGTCTCCAAATATACTGTTCAGCCATTTGTTTTTGAAAATGGTCTCATTGGAGAAGATAGGTAGGTTATTGGTTCCTGCAATCAACATATTGATGGTGTAGAGTGCCGTCATCATAATAACACCAGAAAGTAAGTCTCTTACTTTTCCCTTCACATGAATCAGTCCTGTACATACCCCTGCTGCCGCTCCTGCAAGAAATGCAATGGGAATGGTAACATACGGATTCATTCCATTTTTTATTAATATGGCTGTCACAGCGGCTCCCAATGGAAAACTTCCATCTACCGTAAGATCTGGAAAATCCAATATTTTGTATGTAATGTAGATTCCCAGAGCAAGTAATCCATAAATCAGTCCCTGTTCCAGGATAGTTATCAACAAATCCATTCTTTTTTGCCTCCAAATTGTTTATAATTTTCGTTTTTTTATTTGTTTTTGTTTATTCTTTATTCACTAAGAATCTCTGTAAACGACTCTACTGCTCTTTCTGTCATAGTAGCTAGAACGGTAATACCAAGTTTTTCGGCCGCCGCTTCGTTGACATATAAGCAATTTTCAGTTAAAGATTCAAATGGCATCTCAGAAGCAGTTGCTTCTCCCTTTAAAATCTTCGCCGCCATAACACCGGTCTCTTTTCCCAAGTTTACATATTCGATTCCCTCTGCTGCCAGACATCCCATTTTTACCTGTTCAATTTCACTGCCAAAGACTGGGATATTTTTCTCATTTGCCATATCTAAGATGGTTGCCAGAGAAGATACCACTGTATTGTCTGTTAAGTTAGTAAGACAGTCCACTTTTCCTAATAAGTCCTCCGCTGCAAGAGAAATATCAGCAGAAGTGTTGATTCCTTTTTTCTCAATGGTAAATCCATACTGTGCTGCAAAATTCTCATACTGCTGAATCGTATATACAGAATTGGCCTCACTGGTGGTGTATAAAATACCAATGGTTTTGGCATCTGGAAGAATCTCACGAATCATTTTCATCTGGGCTTCCACTGGAAGAATATCGCTGGTTCCTGTTACATTTCCCACTGGCATCTTGTCATCCGTTGCCAGTTCTGCTGCCACTGGATTTGTAATAGCTGTATAAACGACAGGAATTTCTGTGTCCATAGCTGCATTATATGCCGCCTGGGCTGCTGGAGTTGCAATGGCACAGATTAAATCCACTTTATCAGATACAAAACTCTGGGCAATCTGTGTGGCTGTTCCCATGTCGGCAGTAGCATTTTTTTCTTCAATCAACAAGTTTTCTCCTTCCACTAAGCCTTCCTCGGCAAGACCTTCTATAAATCCTTCTCGGCAGTTATCAAGAGAACCATGCTCCGCAAACTGTGAGATTCCTACTGTATATACCGTCTCACCGGAATCTCCTTTTTTCTTGTTGCTACCGCATCCTACCAAAGCTGCTGTCATTGTGATACCTAACATAAGGGCTAGCATTCTTTTTTTCATTCTTCATTCTCCTTTTCTTTTAGATACGCTGTTTCCGTGAGAGATTCTCTTGTTTTATTCCATTTTTATCATGTATAATCCGGTTCAAAATTTTTATGTTTCTCTCACCCTATGTAACTATAAGCAAAAGCAAAACAAAAAACCGCCCCAAACCTAAGGTTTGAGGCGGTAATAATATCTAATCATTATCGCGGTACCACTCAAATTGATGATTCTTTTGAATCGTCCACTCTTACGCATGTACTAATCATACACTCCGGATTGATAACGGGTTCGGTTCCCGACGACGCCTACTCTTTTTTCTTAATATGCTTGGAAAATAATGTTTCCATTCCCTAAATATAAGATACCATTTCGGGCCGCCCTCGAAAGTCCATTGGGCTAAGTACTCCATACAGCAATCCCACCATCTGCTGCTCTCTGTAATCTCGTATCATAGCTTACTACTCTTTCTCATCGGTTTTGCTTTTGTTTGTTTTACTATATTACTTTAGCGAGACAAAGTCAAGGCTTTTTAAAAATTTTATCGACAAAATTCCTGCACTGCAGTTTCGTATAAGTTATTGCCTTCTCCATCGATTACCACAACAACCGGCAGATCTTCCACCGTCAATTTTCTTATAGCTTCCGTACCTAAATCTTCATAGGCAATGACTTGGGATTCCTTAATACATTTGGAAAGCAATGCCCCAGCTCCGCCGATGGCTGCCATATAAACAGCTCCCTGTTTCTTTATGGATTCTATCACTTCCAGACTTCTTTTCCCTTTTCCGATCATTCCCTTTAGTCCTGCCTCCAACATGGCAGGGGTATATTTATCCATTCTGCTGCTGGTAGTCGGTCCCGCAGAGCCGATTACCTTTCCCGGTCTTGCTGGACTTGGTCCTAAATAATAAATAATGGTATCCTCCAGAGAAATCGGCAAAGATTCTCCTTTTTTCATGGATTCATACATTCTTTTATGAGCGGCGTCCCTTGCAGTATAGATAGTACCACTAATATAAATATAATCCCCGGCCTTTAACTCCTTGATTTTTTCTTTTGTCAGTGGAGTAGTAATTTTTATTTTTTCACTCATGGGTCTCTTCCTTTCTTGCATCTTTTCATTACTGCTTATAAAATGCGGCTTATATGGCGATTTACGTGACAACAGATATTAATTCCCACAGGCAAACCAGCAATATGGGTAGGATAGGTCTCAATGTTTACTGCCAAGGCAGTGGTCGTTCCACCTAATCCTGCCGGACCAATGCCAAGGCCATTGATTTTTTCCAACACTTCTTTTTCCATGGCTGCAATATGTGGCAAGGAGGAATGTTCCCCCACGGTTCTGGTAAGGGCATGTTTTGCCATCAACGCACATTTTTCAAAGGTTCCTCCAACACCTACCCCAACCGTCATCGGCGGACAGGCATTGGGACCGGCTTCTCTCACCGCCTGCACAATGGCATTTTTTACCCCTTCCTCTCCATCTGCAGGTTTCAGCATAAAGACGCGGCTCATATTTTCACTTCCAAATCCCTTCGGTGCCACAGTAATCTTTACTTCGTCCCCGCCTTTTATGGAGTAGTGGATAATGGCAGGAGTATTATCCTTTGTATTTTCCCGTAGCAATGGATCCTTCACCACAGATTTTCGCAAATACCCTTCCACATATCCTTGGCGTACCCCCTCGTTTATTGCATCTTCTAAATTGCCCTCTGTAAAATGTACTTCCTGTCCGATTTCCAAGAAAATCACTGCCATTCCCGTATCTTGACAAATAGGAATCATCTCTTTTCCCGCAATCTCCATGTTTTCTTCCAACTGATGTAAAATTTGTCTTCCCAGTGGACTTTTTTCCTCTACCGCTGCTTTTTGAAGGGCACACTCCATATCCTCGGATAAAAAGTGATTGGCTTCGATGCACATTTCCTTTATATTTTCTGTAATCTTTTTTACGCTGATTTCTCTCATATCCTTCTCTACCTTCCCAAGCTCTGCTTTCCTATTCCAATTTTTATAAAAAAACGGCAATCTATCTAAGAATTAAAAATTCTCAAAATAAATTGCCGTCTATTCCACGTCTAAAACATTGCTTCTAATATGCTAGCTTTCTACAGTCTCTTCTTCTTCGACTTCCACTTCTTCTTCCGAATGGTTATCCCTTACTTTGGCAATGCCAGCAACCATTACATCACTGTTTGGATCAATGTTCATCAATTTTACACCAGAAGTATCTCTTCCCTGTTCGGAAATACCTTCCACACTCATGCGGATTACGATACCTTCTGTAGTGATCAACATAATCTCATCTGTAGTATTGATTGCCTTACTTCCCACTAAGTTTCCTGTCTTGTCGGTAATGTGATAGCATCTCACACCCTTACCGCCACGACGCTGGAGAGAAAATCGCTCAATGCTGGTACGTTTTCCCATACCTTTCTCTGATACAACTAAGAGATATTCTCCTTGAGAATTCAGCTGCATACCAACAACCTCATCTCCTTCTCGAAGGTTCATACCGATTACACCCATGGAAACACGACCAGTCTCTCGAACATCATTTTCATCAAACATAATACACTGACCATATTTGGTTACTAACAAGATATTCTTTGTCTTGTCTGTCACTTTTACTTCAATCAGCTCATCATTTTCCCTTAATGAAATGGCTGCCAGACCAGTTTTTCTAATATTGGCATAATCTCTCAGTGGTGTTTTCTTTACAATACCATTTTTGGTTGCCATAAAGAGATATTTTTCATCATCGTATTCCCGAATTGGAATAATGGCACTGATTTTTTCATCTGGCATGAGCTGCAACAGATTTACAATGGCAGTACCCCTTGCTGTACGGGAAGATTCTGGAATTTCGTATGCCTTTAATCGATACACTCGTCCCTTGTTGGTAAAGAAGAAAATAAAATGATGGGTTGTGGTCATCAAAAGATCTTCGATGAAATCGTCTTCGATGGTATTCATACCCTTAATTCCCTTACCGCCACGGTTCTGACTCTTGAAGTTATCGATGGTCATACGCTTGATATATCCCAATTTTGTCATGGCAATGATAGTATCTCCATCTGGAATTAAATCTTCCAGATTGATATCATCCATGTCAATGCCAATGGACGTTCTTCTCTCATCTCCATATTTTTCTTTGATTAGGAGAATCTCTTCTCGAATTACCCCAAGAAGTTTCTTCTCATCTGCGAGAATTGCCTTTAATCGGCTGATTAATGCCTGGAGTTCATTGTACTCTGCAGTCAATTTTTCTCTTTCCAAGCCGGTAAGAGAACGAAGTTTCATATCTACAATGGCCTGTGCCTGCTCATCCGTAAAGTCAAATCGCTCGATGATATTTGTCTTTGCCTCTGTTACATTCTTGGAACTACGGATGATAGAGATGACTTCGTCGATGTGATCTAAGGCTTTTAAGAGACCTTCTAAAATGTGGGCTCTCGCTTCTGCTCGGTTCAACTCATACTTAGTTCTTCTGGTTACTACATCCTTCTGATGTTCCAGATAGTATTCCAGCATCTGCAACAAGTTTAAAATCTTTGGTTCATTATTTACCAGAGATAACATAATGACACCAAATGTATCCTGCAGCTGTGTATGTTTGTAGAGCTGATTTAACAGTACGTTGGCATTCACATCTTTTCGAAGTTCGATACAAATTCTCATACCAGAACGGTCGGATTCGTCACGAAGTTCTGTAATACCATCGATTTTTTTATCTTTTACTAATTCCGCAATCTTTTCAATCAAGCGAGCCTTATTTACCATATATGGAAGCTCTGTTACTACGATTCTGGACTTTCCATTGTTCATCGGTTCAATGTCTGTCACCGCACGCACACGAATTTTTCCTCGACCCGTGCGATATGCCTCCTCGATGCCTCTTCTTCCAAGAATCGTGGCACCTGTTGGGAAATCCGGTCCTTTGATTACTTCCATCACCTCTTCGATGTTGGTCGCTCTGTCCTCTTCCACCTGGTTGTCGATAATCTTTACAACACCATCGATTACTTCTCCCAAATTGTGAGGAGGAATGTTTGTTGCCATACCTACCGCAATACCCTGGGTACCATTCACCAACAGATTTGGAAAACGAGATGGAAGTACTGTAGGTTCCTTCTCTGTCTCATCAAAGTTTGGCATAAATTCAACAGTATCTTTGTTGATGTCTGCCATCATCTCCATAGAAATCTTTGAAAGTCTTGCCTCTGTGTATCGCATGGCAGCAGCACCATCGCCATCCACAGAACCAAAGTTTCCATGACCGTCTACCAAAGGATAGCGGGTAGACCATTCCTGTGCAAGATTAACCAAAGCACCATAGATAGAGCTGTCACCATGTGGATGGTATTTACCCATGGTATCACCAACGATA
>CAYLUV010000085.1:1453-9054 GCA_964386955.1 uncultured Lachnospiraceae bacterium | reverse complement strand
TTTATCCAAATCCTTTTTCTCAAAAAGAGGCTTTTCTTCCTTTTCCCTTTTTGTCTCCAACTGGATTTTTTCTTCCAGAATCGTATCTTTCTCATCTGACAGTTTCATATATTCCTTTGTCAGATAAGTTTTCAGTTTTTCGTATAACATTTCATCTTTCATTTTAATGGTTCCTTTGTTGGAATACCAGCTTTTCTTGGATATTTTTTTGGTGTTTTCTTCTCTTTTTTAATGATTACAAAATCTCTTTCCATATCGGTTTCTGGGAGCGTGAAAGACACCATATCTTCCAATTTGCCACCCAATAAAAAGAGCGCTTTTTTTACTTCTTTTACTTCCTCTTTGACTTTTCCACTCTTGTAGGAAATAAAATATCCATCTTCTTTTACATATGGAATACAATATTCACTCAGAGAAGTGAGATTTGCCACCGCACGAGAAACACAATAATCGTATTGCTCTCTGTACTCCGGCTTTCTGGCATAATCCTCCGCTCTTCCATGAAGAGCTTCCACCTCTTCCAGTCCCAACTCTGCAATCACATCCTTTAAGAAATTAATTCTTTTGTTTAAGGAATCCAACAATGTAATCTTTAAGTTTGGAAATGCAATCTTCAGAGGAATACCTGGAAATCCTGCGCCACATCCCAGATCTAAGATGCGTTTGTCACCGCTTAAATCAGTCGCTTTAACCAAAGAAATGCTGTCAATAAAATGTTTATCAATTACTTCCTCCCACTCCGTAATAGCAGTGAGATTCATCACCTTATTTTTTTCAATCAACATCTCATAATATGTTTTAAATTGATCCAACTGCTTTTGTGTCAATTCAATACCCAGCATGGATGCTTTTCTTTTTAAATTTTCCATCTATTTTCTCCTACTGCCCAGGTATACCAATAAAACAGATACGTCTGCCGGGGAAACGCCGCTGATTCGGCTTGCCTGACCAATGGAACGAGGGCGGAATGCATTTAATTTCTGGATTGCCTCAATACGAAGGCTTCCCACTTCCTCATAAACAATGTCATCTGGAATTAATTTTTCTTCCATCTTCTTAAACTGTTCTACCTGTTTCATCTGTCTCTTGATATATCCATCGTATTTCAGATTGATTTCAACCTGATCTGTCACTTCCTTTGGAAGTTCCGGTCTTTCTTCATCAATCTCCTCGAGAACATCATAACCAAGTTCTGGTCTACGAATTAAATCTGCCATAGAAACGGCTGTCTTTAATGGAGTACTTCCCTGTTCCTCCAAAAATGCCTGTACCTTCTTGTTGGCACCCATCATTTTCTTTGTGACACGTTCTGTCTCTGCTGCAATCATCTCTTCTTTCCACAGAAGATGTTCATATCGTTCCTGTGGAATCAATCCCTGCTCATATCCCAATCTGGTAAGTCGAAGATCTGCATTATCCTGACGAAGAATCAGACGATATTCTGCTCTGGATGTCATCATGCGATATGGTTCCTTTGTCTCCTTTGTAACCAAATCATCAATCAAAACCCCAATATAAGCCTGAGAACGGTCTAAAATTAATGGTTCCTGTCCCTTAATATAATTTGCCGCATTGATACCGGCGATAATTCCCTGTCCACCGGCTTCCTCATAGCCTGAACTTCCATTGATCTGTCCCGCACTGAATAATCCCTTGATGGACTTAAATTCCAAGGAAGATTTTAACTGCATTGGATTAATGCAATCATATTCAATGGCATAGGCATTTCTAATAATCACAGCGTTTTCCATTCCTTTTACGGAACGATACATTTCATACTGGACATCCTCCGGAAGGGAACTGGACATTCCGCCAATGTACATTTCATTGCTGTCCTCTCCCTCTGGTTCGATAAATACCTGATGTTTGTTTTTATCAGAAAAACGTACCACTTTATCCTCAATGGAAGGACAATATCTAGGGCCTGTTCCCTCGATTGCTCCGGAATATAATGGAGAACGGTGGAGATTTTCCTTGATAATCTCATGGGTTTTCTCATTGGTATAAGTAAGCCAGCAGGAAATCTGGTCTCTCTTTATCTCTTCTTCTGTGTTGGTAAAGCTAAATGGAACAATCTCTTCATCCCCTTTTTGCTCTTCCATTACACTAAAATCAATAGAATTTTTATCAATTCTGGCCGGTGTACCAGTCTTAAAACGATACATTTCAATTCCATTGTCCTGCAAAGACTTAGAAAGTCCTACCGATGCCGGAAGACCATTTGGTCCTGTGGCATGGCTAATATCCCCATAGATACATCTAGCTTCCATATAAGTTCCTGTGGTAAGAATAACTGCCTTTGCATAATAGGTAGCACCGGAGTAGGTTTTTACTCCCTTAATTACCTGGTCTTCCACAATTAATTCTGTTACTTCTGCCTGTCGCACCGTGAGATTTTCTGTATTAAATACAACTTTTCTCATCTCTTTTTGATAGGCATCTTTATCTGCCTGGGCTCTCAAAGAATGAACCGCAGGTCCTTTTGATTTATTCAGCATCTTTGACTGAATAAAGGTTTTGTCTATATTTTTTCCCATCTCGCCGCCCAGGGCATCGATTTCTTTTACCAAATGTCCCTTGGAGCTTCCTCCGATGTTTGGATTACAAGGCATCAGAGCAATATTGGAAATGCTGACGGTAAACATAATTGTCTTCATGCCCAGTCTTGCAGAGGCCAAAGCTGCCTCACAACCTGCATGTCCGGCACCAACAACTATGACATCATACTGTTCTACTACATGTGCCATTCTTTTTCTCCTTTATTTGCCCATACAAAATTCACTGAAAATTTCATTTACCAGATCTTCTCCCATGGATTCTCCCAAAATATAACCTAAATGCTCATAGGCATCTGTAAGGTCTATGGAATAAAAATCTTCCGGCATTCCCTGATCAACGCTGTCCTTTACCATCGCAAGACTGGTGGAAGCATTCATCAAGCTGGCTTTATGTCTCATATTAGTAATATAGATTTCATCATTAAAGGACAATTTGCCCGCAAAGAACAGCTCCTCCAGTTTCTCATAGAGTTCGTCAATGCCGGTCTCTCTCTTTGCAGAAAAGACAATCATATCCTTATCCAGATGTTTTCTAATATCATCTTCGGTTGTTACCTTTTGTAAGTCTGATTTATTTAAAATAATAATTGTTTTCTTATCCTTCAAAGTGTCCATGATCTCATAGTCACTTTCATCTAAAGGTACAGAACTGTCTGCTACATATAGAATCAAATCTGCATCCTTCATGGTATCTTTTGCCTTTTCGATACCAATCTGTTCTACAATATCATCGGTTTTTCGAATTCCAGCGGTATCTACCATCTGCAATGGAATTCCTTTTACCAATATGGTTTCCTCCAAGGTATCCCTTGTTGTGCCTGCCACGTCTGTTACAATGGCTCTCTCTTCTCCCACCAACAAATTCAGCAGAGAAGATTTTCCGGCATTGGGTTTTCCTACAATAGCAGTTTTAATTCCTTCCTTCAAAATACGGCCATTGTCTGCCGTCTCTATCAACTGATCCACTTTTTCCTTTTGTTCTTCCACAACCGCCCAAACTCGGTCTCCATATCCCTCCAGGGAATAATGTTCTGGATCATCCAACGCGGATTCAATGTATGCAATCTCATAGAGAATCTTTGCACGAATCTCCTCAATCTTTTTTCGCAGGCTTCCGGAAAGCTGTTTTAAAGAAGATTCCATGGCAAATTCATTCTTAGAATGAATCAAATCCATGACAGCTTCCGCCTGAGAAAGATCGATTCTTCCATTTAAGAACGCTCTTTTTGTAAATTCCCCCGGTTCCGCCGGTCTTGCCCCTGCTTCTATGATAGTTTCTAACACTTTTTTTAACACTACCACTCCGCCATGACAATCAATTTCTACTACGTCCTCTCCGGTATAGGATTTTGGACCTTTCATTAAGAGGGCAATACATTCATCGATGACCTTGCCGTCTTTTTGAATTTTACCATATGCTGCTGTATAAGTCTCCATATTATTTAGAGTTTTTTTCTTATTTGCAGGATAAAATATCTTATTTCCAATGGATATAGCATCGGGACCACTGATTCTGATGATACCGATTCCACCGTCGCTCATTGCAGTGGAAATGGCTGCAATTGTATCTTCCATGAACATACTGACTTCCTCCCATAATGGTAAAAAAGCTGCCGCAAAATAAATGCAGCAGCTTATTTCTTCTTACTTATGCGTCAACTTTTTCTCTGTTGTTGTGACGTTTTAACATAACCACTACTTTACGGTATGGTTCTTCTCCTTCACTCTTTGTGCAAACATACTTATCGTTCTGTAATGCAGAGTGAATGATTCTTCTCTCATAAGGATTCATTGGCTCAAGATAAACGGATTTTCTTGTTCTTTTTACCTTATAAGCGATATTCTTTGCAAGAGTCTCTAAAGTCTCTTTTCTTCTTTCTCTGTAATTCTCTGTGTCAATCTTCACACGGATATAAGAATCACTTTCTTTATTTACATAAAGGCTTGTTAAGTACTGGATAGAATCTAAAGTCTGTCCTCTCTTACCGATTAAGATACCCATATCTGGACCGGAAAGTTCGATATCCATATTTCCTGCATCGTCAGACTGAATCTTAATCTCTGTTTCAACCTTCATGGCTTTAAACAGCTTTTCCAAAAATTCTTTTGCTCTTCCATCCATGGAAATCTTAGGCTGTACCTGGATTACCGCTGGTTTAGAAAATAAGCCAAGGAAACCTGTGCTTCCTTCACTAACTACTTCATATTTTAAATCTGTGCTGGCAATACCAAGGGCCACACTGGCATTGGTAATGGCTTCATCAAGATTTTTTCCTTCGAAGGTTAACATCTCCATTATCTGTTTCCTCCTTTTTTGTTTTTCTCATTAAACTCTCTCACGAGTCCTGCTTTTTCTGCAAGACTTCCTGGTTTTGCAGGGCGGTTGTTCAGATCACTATAGCTGATATCATCCGCACTCTTACTATTATCGTATTTTTTATAATTCTTTGTCTTTGTGTTGGCTGCACTGTTAATGCTTCCCTGTGCTTCCTCTTCCTGTTCCATTCCGGCTTTTTCTAGCATCTTCTGGTACATGGATGGTTTTTTCTTCTTTTTGGAAGCCTTCTCCATGTTCTTCTCAATCATCGCCTGCATATCAACTTTATCATAATGTCTATTGATAAGAATCTGCTGGATTACCTGGAATAATGCTGTGGAAGCCCAGTAAATACCAATACCTGCAGGGAATGAGAAACACATAACGAAGGACATCAGTGGCATAGTAAGCTCCATACTCTTATTCATAGAATTGGCAGGATTGCTGCTGTCCACGTTTGTATTCATGGTCTTAAAGGATAACCACTGGAAAAATGCAGCTGCAATTGGAATCAATAAATATACAGAAAAACGGAATCCTGGAGAATCCGCAATATTGATACCAGCCACAAAATTGTTCATCTCAATAATTTTTGCAGAAGTTGTCTCAATTACATCCGCCATCGCTGGAACTGCCTGAGAAAGAGCATCCCAAGATGCGGTTTTAAACTGAGAAATATATCCAATTACATCGTCCAACATTGGATTTTCTGCCAGCTTGTAAGTTGCCTTTGCTGCAGTTCCAATCTCTTTGATAATGCCTTCGTATCCATTTACACCCATCAAAGGCTCTGCAATCTTTACATATAAAGACTTCAAAGAAGGAATATAAAATGGCAGGTTACGAATAACCTGATATAAAGCCATCAAAATTGGAAGCTGAATAAACATCTGGAGACATCCTCCAGACATACTGATTCCATACTTGTCATAAAGCGCCTGAATCTCTTCCTGCTGCTTCATCATGGATTCCTGATCCGTCTTATTCTTATATTTTTTCTGAATCTTCTGGATTTCAGGCTGAACGAGCTGACTCATCTTGGAGAACTTCTGCTGCTTAATAGAAAGTGGGAGCATCAAAAGTTTAATGATAAATGTAAAAATGATAATACATAAACCAAGATTTACAATACCAACAGAGCTCAGTCCTTCAAAAATTACATTGATAATGATTCCCATTAATTTTGCAATTGGATCAATGATAAATGACAAAATAGGGAAACTTGACTGTACTAAAAACATAAATAACCTCCTGAATTAAGGGACCGGATCATATCCTCCCTTAGAAAACGGATTGCATCTTAATATTCTCCATATGGCAAGGAGACTTCCCTTCCAAGCACCATGCTTTTCAATGGCTTCCATTGCATACTGAGAACAGGTTGGAGTGTAAATACATGTTCCTCTGCCTTTCAAAGCAGACAAGTATTTCCTATAAAATTGTATTATATATATCAAAATACGTTTCATCTTACTATCTCAACATATATTCAAATGGTGCAGATCACAAAGATGCAAAAATGCACTCTCAATCTGCTGATAACTCTTATCTTTTGCACTCTGTCGTGCAACTATCACAATATCCCATCCGACAGCAAGTCCTTCTTTATTGAGCCGATACGCTTCCCGGATAAGTCGGGCCAATCGGTGGCGAACTACACTGTTGCCTACTTTCTTGCTGACAGACACCCCAATACGAATTTCATTATAATCATTGGGTAACACATACATGACCAAATATTTATTGGCCTTGGAATTTCCTTTTTTATACACAGCCTGAAATTCTCTGCTGTTTTTTAAAGTATTGATATGTCTCATTTTCTCACCTTTTCAAAGCGAAAAAAAAACAAAAGAAAAGAAAAGGTCACATTGACTGCGACCTATGCTGATAATTTATTTCTTCCTTTTGCTCTTCTTCTAGCCAATACTTTTCTGCCGTTAGCAGTGCTCATTCTTTTTCTGAAACCGTGAACTTTAGATCTCTGTCTCTTTTTTGGTTGGAATGTCATCTTCATGACGCAGGCCACCTCCCTTGTACTAGATTTTTAAACTGTTCATAAAACATCGCTTATAATTATATTGAAAAAAGCCCATAAAGTCAAGCAATTCTTTTACTTTTTTTCTGTTCACATCTATTCACAATAAATCCAAAAGTTATCCACATTTTGTTTATAACTTGTGGATAATTCCACTTTTTTATGTTTATTTCCCATTTCGCCGAGAAAAAAGTCCTTATTTTCCGGTTTCTTGTCGGATGTTTATATTTTGGATTATGTTATCCACATCAATTTTTCAAATTTTGTGTTTCTTCTTATTAAAAAGGATTCTTCCAAAAATAATTTATACACAATTGTGTATCCACAAAATCCACATCCATTTTTTGTTGAAAAATATCCACAGATAGTTTAGTATATAGTGTAGATAAGAATGTATTTATTCTGGGATACTATTCTTTCCAGCGTAAAAACAATGAATTCATAGAAAGAAGCAGGGTTACTTATGAAAAACTTTATTACTGAAAACTGGGATACCATTCTATCCCTTATTATCCAACAGCAGGGGCTGACCGAGGTGGCAGTCAACACCTGGATTCGTCCGTTTAAAGTTCACGAAGTGACGGATGACACTGTCACTTTTGTTTTGGAACAGCCTTTAAATGATGAAAGAGCCATCACTTTTGTAAAACACAAATTTTACGATCTTTTTATCCAGGAAGCCATCTTTGAA
>CAYLUV010000085.1:0-1443 GCA_964386955.1 uncultured Lachnospiraceae bacterium | reverse complement strand
TCTTTGAACTCACCGGAAAAAATTATTCTGTAGAATTTAAGCTGCAAAAAGACTTAAAAGAACAGGCTGTGGAACCAGCTCCAGCCCCAAAAAAGGCCAAGGAAGATAACAATTCCATCAGCAATTTAAATCCAAAATATACATTTGATACCTTTGTGGTTGGTAACAACAACAAACTTGCCCATGCAGCATCCGTTGCCGTAGCGGAAGCACCGGCAGAATCTTACAACCCGTTATTCTTATATGGAGGCGTTGGACTTGGAAAGACTCATTTGATGCATTCTGTGGCACACTATATTTTAGAGAAGAATAAAGATGCCAAAGTATTGTACGTTACCAGTGAAAAATTCACCAACGAACTGATTGATTCCATCAAACACGACAAAAACCAGCAATTCCGCGATAAATATCGAAGCATTGACGTACTTTTGATCGACGATATTCAGTTTATTATAGGAAAAGAAAGTACACAGGAAGAATTTTTCCACACATTCAATACCCTCCACGAAGCGAAAAAACAGATTATTATATCCTCTGATAAACCACCAAAGGATATGGTAACTTTAGAAGAACGACTTCGTTCCCGTTTCGAGTGGGGATTGACCGCTGATATTCAGCCGCCAGATTACGAAACCCGTATGGCAATCCTCAAAAAACGCGCCGAACTGGATGGTCTGGATATTCCAGATGAGGTTATGGAATATGTGGCAAACAATATCAAATCTAACATCCGTGAACTGGAGGGCGCCCTCAATAAGATATGTGTATTCGCAAACCTTACAAAAAAGAACGAACCGATTACTGTTTCTATTGCTGAGGAGGCCTTAAAGGATTTAATCAGTCCCGATGCTAAACGCGAAATCACACCGGAGATGATTACCGAAATTGTTGCCAGTCACTATCACGTTACCATGGAAGATTTGATTTCCAAGAAACGTAACAAAGAGACCGCTTATCCTAGACAGGTTGCCATGTACCTTTGTCGAACCCTTACGGATGTTCCTCTTCAGGCCATTGGTAAGATGCTTGGAAAACGTGACCACTCCACCGTCCTTCATGGATGCGATAAAATTGAAAAAGACTTGATGAATAACCCAACGTTACAAAATAACATTGATGTATTGATCAAAAAAATTGACCCTTCCAAATAGGGTTTTCACGTAATTTAATGAAAATGTTGATAAGGGAATGGATTATTTTAACCATTCCCCTACTTTTTCCACATTCCTTGTGAATATCCTGTTTATTTCATGTGAATTCCTTGTGGATGAAGGGGAAAGTTTATTTTGAAGGTGTTTACAACTTTTGATTTTTACCCAAAAATTTTTGAATTTATTCACAAGTTATTTTTTTGATTTTTTTAGTGTTTTCGGGGGCTTCAAGACTTACTAACGAATCCACACCCCCTACTACTAATACTACGAAATATAACTATATATATTT
>CAYLUV010000084.1:0-9576 GCA_964386955.1 uncultured Lachnospiraceae bacterium | reverse complement strand
ATCGGAGAGTCCTCCATACCAGAACGAAAAGTTATACTGGATATCAAGCGAAAAGCCTTGGTAGAACAGCTTAAACAAGTGCAGGATTGCATTGATTATATTGACTGGAAACAAGGCTTTTACGATGATGTTCTATCCGGTAAAACCAAGTATTACAGCAATCTCATAAATACTGAACAATAGTATGGATAGCCAATGCAAAACTATCTGCACTTCTTTTGCCATAATAACATATCTCAAATGAATATGTTGTTCGTCAGGAAAACTGCCGCAGTGGGAGGTGAATACACTATTTACACCAATTTTTACACCAGCAAGAACGAACAGTACGTCAGACTATGGCAGAAGTGGTAGATAAAAAAATGCCGACTTAGGGCGGAACAGTAGAGTATGGTAAATGACAGTAAAATATATAGAGATGTGATGTGACGTCCCAACCATGAAGAGTCTTCCATCTGACAAATAAAAGTCTAGTCAATAGATATTAGGATTATTTTTAAAGAATATATCTAAAAATAATATGCTAAATAGGCATTTCGTTTTGGTAGGAATACCAGTACGGAGTGCCTTTTTGTTTTCTGGTGAGATTTAAGTTCCTGTCATTTTTGTAATCTGTTCGATAGGTTGCGGAAAGAAATATAAATTGATGTAATACTCTCGATGTGAAAGTTTTTGATTTCATATCGAAAGTGGGTGTATTGCTATGTAAAAATGTATTTGATATAATTTATTTGCAGAGTCGGCGATGTAATAAAAAATGATGGAGGAATCTGCGAATATCTGTAGATATATACGGAATAGCAGGTAGATGAAAATGGCAAGAGGTAGAAAAGAAGAATTTAATTTTAGACATTTAACGACAGGACTTGTATTATTAGTTAACGACAGAAATTTTAAAACTGTTGAGATGGCATTTGAACATAAATTGTTCGACAATGCAATTTTAGCATGTGGATACATTGATCATCGGGCCGGAGTAACATTTGAAGTGTTATGTTTAGCAGAATATAGTTCAAATGGTAAAATTGATTTGCGTCGTGGAAATCCGAATACAAGTGTAAAACTTAGATATGACAGTGTGGATGGGATTGTTGTATTATTGGAAGATGAGATTCTTCCAGAGTTTCAAGATAAAATTGATATGGTTCGTGATGGGTATAGGGTAAATGAGTATGTTATGAAAGCTCGAAATTCGCAGATATTTGATGATTTTAGACATCCACAGTATCCAGACGATGTATTGCTGTTATTTTATAAAGCTAATGTTCAGCCAGAAGGAATCTGGTGTAGAATTGAATCAGAAATTGATGGAAGACCTGCAGCTGTTTTATTAAATGAACCTTATGCTGATTTTGGTGTACATCGCGGAGAAATGGTTACCTTCGAATGGGGAAAAGATGGTGATAAAATATTTGGTGTAGCAAGATTACCGTGGATGGATGAAGCGCGGACTGCGGATATGTAGCGTTTTCAGGAATTTGACGGAGGCATTTTATGAAATACAATCAAATCATTCTATTAAAAAATGGAAAAGAATGTTGCTTGCGAAATTGCGATGAGGGAGACGGAGAGGCTCTATTCGATAATTTTCATCGAACCCATGAAGAAACGGACTATCTGCTATCTTATCCAGATGAAGATGTTTATGATGGAATACAGGCAAATAGAATCGTAAAAGAAAAAGCGGAAAGTAAGAATGAGATTGAAATACTTGCTATCGTGGATCATACGGTGGTGGGATCTGCTGGAATCGATGCAGTGGGCTCCAAATATAAAGTGCGCCACCGGGCAGAATTTGGAATTGGCATTGCCAAAGAATTCTGGGGACTGGGAATCGGAAGGGCGTTGACAGAGGCCTGCATCCAATGTGCAAGAGAAGCGGGCTATACCCAGCTGGAACTTGACGTGGTGGCGGATAATAAGGAAGCCATATCCCTGTATGAAAAAGTGGGGTTTGTGGAATATGGAAGGAATCCAAAAGGATTTTGTTCTCGAACCAATGGATTTCAAGAACTGGTGTATATGAGACTGGAACTGTAATAGAGAATGGCAGCAGAGGGATGTTGCAGGACTCGTTCCAATGATAGAAAAAGTAAGAGAGGGGCAAAGGAATACAAACATGAACATACAGATATTTGGCACTAAGAAGTGCAATGATACAAAAAAGGCAGAGCGATTTTTTAAAGAGAGAGGCATAAAATATCAATTTATTGATATGAAGGAAAAAGGTATGAGCAAAGGAGAATTTCGCTCTGTTGCGCAGGTAAATGGCGGCATGGAAAATATGATCAACTGGGAAGGAAAGGACAAGGATTTGCTGGCGCTGATTCGTTACACGGCGGAGGAAGACAAGTTGGAAAAAGTTCTGGAGAATCCTCAAGTGATTAAGACACCGGTGGTGCGAAATGGAAAGCAGTCCACCTTGGGATATCAACCGGAAGTATGGAAAGGGTGGAAATAGTCTGAAACATAGAGAAAAGCAATGAGTTATTCAGTAAGGAAGGTCGCCGGAAAGGTGACCTTTTTTGACAGAGATTGTGGTATGTTGGATGAAAAATAGGGAGTTTTGCTATTGATAAGAGGTAAGGGCTATGAATTATTTAGAAAGACAAACGAGAGGGTTATTGGTTGGCTGTTTTAAATCGGCAGGATTTTCTGTGGGGGAAGCGGAAAGCCGAGTAGCTGGGTTAGAAACAGAAGAAGAATTGGAATATTTAATTCAATATGTTCATGAGCATAGGGAAGCTACATTGGATGAGCTGAGATTTGTTCACACGGGAATAATCCGGCAACGGGAAGCAAAGAGAATTGGTACAAAGAAAGAGAAGCAACGATTGGGAGATTCCGAGGGTGAGAAAAAGGAATTATTGATACGAAAAATTAAGATTGATTGGCAAGCAGTAAATTTAGATCATTATCTTAAAAAAATTGATGCCTTAAATGGAATGAAAAGCATGGAATTTCGTAAGCCCATAACTTTTTTTGTTGGTGAAAACGGAAGTGGAAAGTCTACCTTGTTGGAAGGAATTGCCATAGCGGCGGGGTATAATCCAGAAGGAGGAACCAAAAATTATCAATTTTCTACGAGAGATACCCATTCGAGTTTGTGTGATGCGATATCTTTTGTCAGAGGTCCGAGAAGGCCATTGTGGGGAACCTTTCTTCGAGCAGAGACATTTTATAATATGGCGACAGAGGCAGAGCTTTTGAACAAAGAAGGTGGAAAAATGTTTGAGCGCTATGGTGGCACTTCATTTCACAAGCAGTCACACGGGGAAAGTTTTTATACCATGCTGGAGACCGATATTACAGACAATGGTTTGTACTTTTTTGATGAGCCGGAGGCTGCGTTGTCGCCGAGAAGACAACTAAATCTTTTGGGGTTGTTACATAAATATGCCAGAAGAGGGGCGCAGTTCATTATTGCTACTCATTCCCCTATCCTATTAGCTTGTCCAGATGCCAGTATATATGAGTTTTCGTATGGTGGAGTAAAAGAAATTAGCTATGAAGAGACGGATATTTATAAAATTGTTTCTGGATTTGTGAAGGACCGCGATAAGATGTTGAGGGATGTGATTATTGATGAAAGAGAATTTTAAGCAGGAGAGACTATGCAGCATTGAGGATTCCCTGTATTACAGTTTGGATGAATTGGGAAAAATAGATTTTGCATATATGTCTGATTTATCAGGAAAAACAAGACAAGATATTATTGATACATTGTATGGAGTTATTTTTCAGAACCCAGAATGTGTCTCTGATGGGGAAAATGATGGGTGGGAGACAGCAGATCAATATCTTTCTGGAAATATTTATCACAAATATAATGCAGCGGTAGAGGCCTATAAAAAATATGGTTCCCATTTTGAGATAAATGTGAGAGCGCTTGCCAATATATTTCCTAAAAAACTGGAATATGCAGATGTGTATGTTGCGTTGGGCTCACCGTGGTTACCGACCAATATTATAGATGAATTTATAAGTTACCTCTTGGGAGATTATTCTCAGTTTCGAAGTGCACAATACAAGGTGAAGCATGATTCCATTACAGGAAGATGGGATATACCTATAAAATCCCGCTATGGATCGCATCACATTCCCTCTAGAACAAAATATGGAACGGCAGATATGGATGCCCTTACCATCATAGAAAAAACATTGAACCATCAAGCAATCGTAGTAAAACATCCAAATCAACAAGCGCTTTCCAATATGTCTAGAACATCAGAAGAGGCAACCATGTTGGCACTGGATAAACAGGAACGAATCATTCACAAATTTTCGGAATGGATTTGGAGGGATGATGAAAGAGCAGAGAAAATTTTAGATATTTATCAGCGGAATTATGGGTGTTATAAAGCGAAACATATGAATGGATCATATTTGAAGTTAAAGGAGATGAACCCGAAATATTCGTTGTATTCTTACCAAAAGGATGCGGTGGCTAGAATTATTATGACACCAAATACACTTCTTGCACATGATGTGGGTGCAGGGAAAACGTTTATTATGATTGCTGCTGGGATGGAACTTAGACGTCTGGGAATTTCAAAGAAAAATCTGTATGTTGTTCCCAATAATATCTTGGAACAGTGGGCTGTGATATTTACACAATTGTATCCGAAGGCAGATATATTTGTGGTATCTCCGCAAATGTTTACTCCTAAAAAAAGAAAAGATACACTGAAACGCATCAAAGAGGAGGATCACGATGCGGTAATTATGGCTTACAGTAGTTTTGATTCCATTGGCTGTTCACGTGAATGGGAGTTAAGGGAAAGAGAGGAAGAGATAAAATGTATGGAAGAAGAAATGCTTATTCCAGGACATGAAACCTCTCTTTTGAAACGGCAGCTCACCATAAAGAAAAAAGAATATGGCGATATCTATTATCGCCGACGGGGACAGTATGTTTCAACTGGAAGGGAGTTGTCATTCGATGAGTTGGGAATCACTACATTATTTATTGATGAGGCACACAATTACAAAAATATACCGCTGAAGTCTTCCATAACCCTTATGGGTATCAATAATGTTGGTTCCAGGAAGTGTGAGGAGCTGATGCGAAAAGTTAGATGTGTACAGCTTCAAAATGGTGGAAGAGGTGTTGTGATGGCAACGGGAACACCGATTACGAATTCCATTAGTGACGTATATGCATTCCAGAAATATCTTCAATATGATGATTTGAAAACGCTGGGCTTGGTGGATTTCTCTGATTGGGTGGGAATGTATGCTGGTCAGGATACAAACTTTGAAATCGATGTGGATACTTCGAACTTTAGAATTGTCAGTAGACTCTCACGTTTTCATAATATTCCAGAATTGACTTCTCTATTTTCGCAAGTGGTGGATTTTCATCAAATGAATTTGGTTGGTATACCTAAAGTGGCTGGAAGGGAAAATTGTGTAGTTCCGGCCACAACAGAGTTTCGACAATTTTTGGAAGAAATTTCAGATCGTGTGGATGCGATTCGCTCTAAACGGACGGAAGCAAGAAAGGCATTGAAACCTACATTTTTGAATAATCGTGTGCGAAGGAAATTTGGACAACCTGATTTTAGGGCGGTGGACAATATGCTTTGTGTTACTACAGACGGAAGAAAAGGCGCATTGGATCTTCGTCTAGTAAACTATCCAGTGATCAACAAGGAGGCGACAAAGATTTATGCCTGTGCGAGAAATGTATATGATATATACATAAGAACTATGGAAGCGCGAAGCACGCAGTTGATATTTTGTGATATATCAACTCCCAAAAAGGAGTTTAACGTTTATGATGAAATGAAGATACAACTTATGATATTAGGCGTAAGGGCAGCAGACATTGCTTATGTACATGACTCCGAGAATGAAAAACAACGACAGGAATTGTTTGAGAAGGTTCAAAAAGGGGAAATACGAATATTAATGGGGTCTTCTTTTAAACTTGGAATGGGTGTAAATGTGCAAAATAGACTCATTGCGTTACATCATTTGGATGTACCGTGGCGTCCTGCGGATATGACACAGCGAGAAGGGCGAATTCTTAGACAAGGAAATAGGAACGAATGGGTTGAAATCTTTCGATATGTGACAGAGGAAAGCTTTGACGCCTATTCCTGGCAATTGTTGGAGACGAAGCAACGATTTATTTCGGAGATTCTTTCCGGTATGGCAGAAGCTAGGACAGGGGAGGAAATTGGAAATACCGTATTGGATTATGCAGAGATCAAAGCTCTGGCTGTCGGAGATCCCGCAATAAAGATAAGAGTGATGCTGAATAATAATTTGGTGCGACTAAGAATACTTCAAAGGGCACGTACAGCAGAGTTTGAAGAGTTGAATCTGGAATTAATCAAGATAGAGAAAATGCTAGCAGATATACGAATACGCATAGCACATCTTGAAACAGATTTTGTTACTTCATCTTCCAAGTCAAAAAAATTGCAAGAAGCAAAAGAACAGGAAAAGCTGCTTCAAAGCAGGATAGAGGAGATAAGAGATACATTAAGTAAATTGCCGGATTATGTGGAGGAAATAGCAGAGGTTCGACGGAGACTAGATACAGTGGATGAGAAACTTGGAATTAATGATGTCACAATAAGAAGTAGAATGTTGGATAACTAAATTGTGAAAGGGTGGAATGTTCATTGTTGCCCTTGTTGGATTGTGCTATACAATTTTCAAGGGGAAACGAAAATAGCCGCCATTACTGCGAATAATGACGGCTGACCTTAGATAGGTTATTGTTTATGTATTCGGGGTGAGCCGCTTCTCTGGCTTCCCCTTCTTTACAGTAAATATATCATATGTTTTGGACGGCTGCAAGGAAAAGATACAATACAGATATCCTATACCGAAAGGAGGAATATTTTGTGACAAGATGTATATGGTGTAACATGAAAAAAATTCTATTCTTATTATTGCTGTCCGTAACCTTATTGACAGGTTGTGGGAAAAAAGCTGCCTTTGAACATCTGGATAAAGACTTGCTGGGATTTCATGAAATAGAGGAAGCGGAGAAGGTAGAAGGCGGTGTAGTATACTTTAGCGGAGACAAACTCCTCTATGAAAAAGAAGGGGCAATCACGGAACTGGCGGCGAATGCCAAGGATCTGTGGAGAGAAGGGAAGGATATTTATTACAACAGTGACAGTGTATTATATACCTACAATTTTGATTCCAAAGAGACAAAGAAAATGGTAGAAGATCCCCATACAATCCTGGGAAAATATGGGGACAATATTATTTCTTATTATGGCAGAAGCATTTATGCCATCCATGATACAGAAAAAACGAAGATATTCAAGAATGGGCACTATCTAAATTCTGCGGTTCTTTACAAAAATAAGGTATATGGCATATCTGCCACCAATGTGTATGAGTACAATTTGGATACATTAGAAGTAAAGAAAGTAACGGAAAACAAACATGATCTATCTTATTTTTCTAATAGGGGAGATGATCTGTATATTGTTACCACAGCATACAAGAGTCAGAATCAGAAGGAAAATGGAACCAGCTATTTTAAAGTGACAGATAAAGGACTGGTGGAGACCTATTCTATCTATAATATTTCCGCTATATCTGATGAGATGGCGGTAAAGGAAGGTACATTTCTAGCTATCTGTGCTACAGATAAGGATGTCGTTGCCGAGGGAAATCAACTTCTATACGTCAAGGATGGAGAAACAACCATGATTGATCAGGATTACTACTATGATCTAATCGGGCTTTTGGATGGCAATCTGTTATATTACAAAAATGACTATTTCTATGGAACCTTCGATGAAAATCGAAAGACTTTCTATTTGTATGATGGGAAGGAAAGTAAGGAAGCCTTTGACCTAGATGTGGGTTACTTTGAATATTTGATGGGATATGAGTACGATGGCGGTATTTTGTTGCAAGTAGAATATGAGTGTGATACAAAACTTTACAAATACGATGGTAAAAAGGTGGAGGAAGTGCAGTTGCCGGAAAATCTCTATCATATAGTGGATTTTGCTGTTGTGGAGAACAAAGCATATATTAGTTACACAGAGGGGGAAGAGTCCTTTACAATATTGGGCACAGTCATTGACAATCTGTCTGCATCCTGATAACTTTTTATATGTAAAAGCAAAGGAAGTAGGAAAAGAACATGAGTCAAACATTTATGAAAGAAAAACCGGTGATGCCTCTGGTGATTTCCATGGCATTGCCTATGTCAGTCTCCATGTTGGTGAATGCCTTATATAACATTGTGGACAGTTATTTTGTGGCAAGCATCAGTGAGGATGCGATGACGGCATTATCTTTGGTGTATCCGCTACAAAATCTAGTGAGTGCGGTGCTGGTTGGATTTACCATCGGAGCCAACGCGGTGATTGCTTATTATATTGGAGCGGGAGAGCAGGAAAATGCGGATCGATGTACCTCTCTTTGTCTGCTGTTAAATGTGCTTCATGGCATATTTTTGACCTTTTTTTGTATCGGTGTCATGCCCCATTTTTTAGCTATGTTTACGAAAGATACCCATATTATAGAGATGGGAGTAGAGTACTCCAACGTAGTATTTTTATTTGTTATTCCAAATGCTATTGCTATGGGCTATGAGAAGATTTTTCAGGCGGTGGGACGAATGAAGGTTGCCATGGTTTGTATGATGATTGGTTGCGTGGTGAATATTATTTTGGACCCATTGATGATCTTTGGAATTGGATTTTTTCCGGAGATGGGCATAAGAGGCGCTGCCCTTGCCACAGGCATAGGACAGATATCCGGTATGGTATCTTATATGTTGGTGGATTGGAAAAAGCCTTTGTCCGTAAAGATTTCTTTAAAATATATGAAGCCTAAGAGAATTCTTTGCAAGAAAATGTATGGGATTGGCATTCCAGCCACCTTAAATATGGCGTTGCCGTCCATTCAGGTTTCTGCATTAAATGGAATTTTAGCGGGATTTTCTGCAAGTTATGTGCTGGTGCTGGGAGCTTATTTCAAACTGCAGACATTTTTATATCTGACAGCCAACGGCGTAGTGCAGGGAATGCGGCCGTTGATGGGCTATAATTATGGCGCAGGAGAAAAACAGCGTGTGAAGAAAATATTTGAGTGTGCACTGCTCTTGATTGCTGCCGTGATGGTGGTGGGTACTGTCCTATGTTTGGCGATACCGGAGCAGTTGATCGGTTTATTCACAGAAAATGCAGAGACGGTAGCCATGGGACGTCAGGCTCTTCGCATTATTTGTATTGGATTTGTGCCATCTGCGGTGTCACTCACTGCGTCTGGTGCTCTGGAAGGGTTGGGAAAAGGAATGGATTCCCTTATTATTTCCGCTCTTCGTTATATTGTACTGTTGCTTCCGTTGGCATTTATCTTTAGTCGATTTCTTGACGCGCCAGGTGTATTCCAGGGATTCTGGGTGACGGAGATAGTGGCAGCCGTGGTTTCCTGGGTGATTTGGAAGCGAGATGAAAAAATTTAAAATTTTCTCTTACATCAAAAAAAATAATGTGTTATAATTCAAAACTGTTGAAAAAAATAGAGCCGAGAATCGGCAGATGTAAGTCCAGCAGAATGTATGCGTGTAATCTAAAGTAGTTT
>CAYLUV010000083.1:0-9726 GCA_964386955.1 uncultured Lachnospiraceae bacterium | reverse complement strand
AATCAGATCACCCCACAAAAAGTTGTATATTGCATATACTATGTTCATAATTAAATTCATTGTTTTTATCTCCTCATTTGCGCTTTGTACTGTTGAAATTCAACTGACTAAAGTATATAATAAAAACAAGTATTTGTAAAATTGATAGTAACGATAGATATAATCGAATATTTCGATTGTTTAAATAAGGAGAAGAGTATGGACACAAAAACATTAAAGAGCTTTATCCATGTGGCAGAACTGGGGAGTTTTACAAAGGCAGCGAAGGAGTTGGGATATGCACAGTCCACCATTTCCTCACAGATTAAGCAGTTGGAGACAGAGCTGGGGGTACATCTATTGGAGCGAATCAATCACACCGTAACTCTGACTTCCAGAGGGAAAGAAGTGCTAAAATATGCCCATCAGATGGTGAATTTGGCGAAGGATATGGAGGAACTGGCGGAAGAAGAGCAGCTAAAGGGACATATTCGCCTAGTTGCGGCGGAATCTATGTGTGGATCTCTGCTTGGCTCCATGTATCTGAAATTTAGGGAGGAATACCCGGATATTACAATGAAATTTATGACGGCAGGAACCGATGAGATGATGCGTCTATTGAATCACAACGAGGTGGATTTGATTTATACTTTGGATTCCCATATTTACAGTACAGAATATGTCATTGCCATGGAGGAGAAGGTAAACGTTCATTTTATTGCGGGAAAGGATCATCCTCTTAGCAAGAAAAAAGGGATTTCCATTCGGGATATTGTGGGAGAATCCTTTCTTTTGACAGAGAAGGGCATGAGTTATCGTAGATTGCTGGATGAAAAATTGGCGGCAGAATCCTTAGAGATTCAGCCGATTCTGGAACTTGGAAATGTAGATCAGATTTGCTGGCTGGTGGAACAGGGGGTAGGAATTTCCTTTTTGCCGGAATATGCCACAGAAAAGGCAGTAAGAGAGGGGAGACTTGTCTATCTGGATGTGAAAGACATAGAAATCCATGTGTGGAAACAGCTTTGTTACCACAAGGATAAATGGATTTCCCCTGTGATGGAGACGGTCATTGATTATTGCTGTAATTACAGTGAATTTGAATAAAAAGAGAGGGTGTCTCTCCACTATGACTGGATTCATAGCAAAGGGATACCCTCTTTTTAGATATTTCATACCCATATTCTAAATAGTTAATATACTATTACATACCCAGTATATTTTTCTTAGATATCTAATACGTAAGCCAACATCAGGTTTGTTGTGTTAGATAATCCTTTGATGTGTGTTCTTTCTAAGGCATGACTTCCGTATACTGCCATACCGAAAGCACCGTGAGCCACATTGTAGCCGGCTTTTAATGCTGCATTGCAGTCTGTTCCGTAGTGGAAGAATGTATCCACAGCAAAATCACAGTCTGCTTTTTTTGCATATTCAATGAGGCGGGTTGTTAAACCGTAATCGTAGTTGGAGAATGCGTCCTTTGCAGCGATACTTACGGAGAATTCATCGCCGTCGTTATCTGGGCCGATTAAGCCGATATCGCAGCATACATATTCAGAAACTTCTTCTGGAATGTAGGATCCGCCATGTCCGATCTCTTCGTAATGTGGGAAAGAGAAGATAGTACGGTATTTTGGTTTTAAGTTGTTTTCTGTCATGTATTTGATGGCGGCAAAACAACATGCTACAGCACCTTTGTCATCGATGAAACGGGATTTGATGTAGCCATTTGGTGTATATACAAACTGAGGATCTACAGAGATGATATCGCCGTGTAAAATGCCAAGAGCCTGTACGTCCTCTTTGGATTTTACTGGTTCGTCCAGAACGATCATCATGGTATCTTCGTTACGCTCTAAGGATCTGGTATCGTCAAAGGCATGTACAGAATGAGACTGGCAGCACATCATACCGGTGTATTCTCTGCCGTCACGGGTGTGTACAGTTACATGGGTGCTTTCAAAGCTGTGGAAATTACAGCCGCCAAGCTGACGTACACGAATCCAGCCGTTGGAATCAATTTTGCGAACGATCATGCCAAGAGTGTCTAAGTGAGCTCCGATCATAACAGTTTTGGAGTTGTCTTCTCCATCCATAGTGATGTATGCGGTGTGTTTGTTGTCATAAGTAACATCATAGCCAAACATTTTTGCATATTTTTCTACTAATGGGTTTACCTGAACATAGTAGCTTACAGGGCTTGGAGTTTTTACAAATTCCTCAAAACAGTCTACTGTAAATTTTTCATCAATTTGAAATTTCATAATGTTGCCTCCTAATGCTTAAATAGGAAGCCAGAACGAAGGAAATCCCTCTTCCATGGCTTCCGTTTTTTAATTATTTCTCAAGCTGTCCACAAAAATGGCAGGCACAGAAATGGCCATTTGCCTGTTCTGTCAGGGCAGGATCATCCGTGAAACATTTCTCCTGTGCATAAGCGCATCGAGGAGCAAAACGACATCCTGGTTTTGGGTTAATTGGAGATGTAATTTCACCCTTTAAGAGGATACGTTCTTTTTTGTGTTTCAAACTTGGAACAGGGATGGCAGATAACAGCGCTTTGGTGTAAGGATGCATTGGATTGTTGAATAAGTCCTCTGCAGAAGCGTGTTCTACTACCTGACCAAGATACATAACGATAATTTCGTCAGAGAAACAGTTTACTACGGATAAATCGTGGGTAATAAACATGTAGGTAAGACCTAATTCTTCCTGAAGATCTTTTAATAAGTTTAAGATCTGCGCCTGAATGGATACGTCAAGGGCAGATACCGGTTCATCACAAACGATAAATTTTGGATTCATGGCCAGAGCGCGGGCGATACCGATACGCTGACGACGACCACCGTCTAATTCGTGAGGGTATGTATTTAACAATCTCTCAGAAAGACCTACCAATTTCATCAATTCCAGAACGCGAGCTTCCATATCCTCTTTCTTTTTGTAGACTTTATGGAGCTTTAATGGCTCTGCAATCAGCTGACTTACGGTTTTTCTTGGGTTTAAGGATGCATATGGATCCTGGAAGATCATCTGCATCTCAGTACGAAGCTGTTTCATCTCCTTTGGAGAAGCATGTACTACATCTTTTCCCTCAAAAATTACCTCACCGCTGGTTGGTTCGTGAAGACGAAGGATTGCACGACCTGTGGTGGATTTACCGCAGCCGGATTCTCCTACGACACCTAAAGTTTTTCCTTTTTCCAGTTTGAAGGTAAGTCCGTCAACGGCATGAAGCAGTCCGGCAGGTGTCTCAAAGTGTTTTTTCAAGTCTTTTACTTCCAGTAAAACTTCACCCATTACTTGTCACCTCCTACAGTTACTCCAGTGCCTTCTTCATAAGCCAGACAGCAAACGGAGTGAGTATCGGAAAGCTGTGTTTTCACAGGCATTCTCTTTGCACATTCTTCTGTTGCATATTTGCAGCGAGGATGGAATGGACATCCGCTTGGCAGATTTGTTGGGTCTGGCATAAGACCTGGGATTGGTTTTAATCTTGCAGTACGATTGTCGATGTTTGGAAGAGAGCCAAATAAACCTTCTGTGTATGGGTGAGCAGTGGACTCGAAAATATCTTCCAAAGTACCGTGTTCTACAATCTGTCCTGCGTACATAATGCTGACAGTATCACAAACTTCTGCTACGATTCCCAGGTCATGGGTAATCATCAGCATGGAAGTGTTGTATTTTTCTTTTAAGTTCTTCATCAAATCCAGAACCTGTGCCTGAATCGTAACATCAAGGGCAGTAGTAGGTTCGTCTGCGATGAGAAGCTGTGGGTTACATACCAGTGCCATGGCAATGATAACACGCTGTTTCATACCACCAGAGAACTGATGTGGATATTCATCAGAACGGTTTCCTGGAATACCAACCATCTCAAGCATTTCTTTTGCTTTTTCAGCGGCAGTTCCTTTGTCTACGTTTTCGTGGAGCTGGATGACTTCCGCGATCTGTTCTCCAACAGTCATAACCGGGTTTAAGGAGGTCATTGGATCCTGGAAGATCATAGCAACCTGATTACCACGGATATGTTCTAATTCTTTTTCATTGTAGTCAAATACGTTTTTTCCTTCCAGATAGATGGTTCCATCTGTGATAACCCCAGGAGGGTTTGGAATCAGGTTCAGGATGGAGAGGGCAGTGGTAGTTTTGCCGGCACCGGTCTCACCTACGAGACCTAAGGTTTTTCCTTTTTCAATCTGAAGATCTACACCGTTGATGGCTTTTGTTACTCCATCGCTGGTACGGTATTCAACAGAAAGATTTTTTATATCTAAACATAAATTATTTTCTGTCATAACTACCTCCTACTGTTTCAGCCTTGGATCTAAGGCGTCACGAAGACCGTCTCCAAGAAGGTTCAAGGCAAGAATTGTAATGATAATTGCAAGACCAGGGAATAATGTCAGGTGAAGAGCATCACGCATGTACTGACGTCCGCTGGAAAGCATAGCACCCCACTCTGGTGATGGTGGCTGTACACCAAGACCGATAAAGCTCAAGGATGCTGTGGAAAGGATAGCACTGGCAACAGATAAAGTTACCTGTACGATGATAGGTGCTAAACAGTTTGGAATAACTTCCTTAAAAATAATGGTTGCATTGCTGGCACCCATAGCGCGGGATGCCTCTACGAATTCCTGGTCCTTTACACCCATAACCGCTGCACGAACGATACGAGCGTAGTTTGGTACGCTGGAAATACCGATGGCAAGCATTACATAGAAAAGGTTTGTACCAAGAGCAGCTACGATAGTCATGGAAAGTAAGATACTTGGCACTGCCAGGAATACGTCCATAACACGCATGATGATCATATCGATTTTACCGCCATAGAAACCGGCAACAGCACCTAAAGTACCGCCGATCAGAAGGGCGATGGATACGGATACGATACCTACTACTAAAGATACGCGGGAACCGTGAATCAGACGAGCCAGAATATCGCGGCCAAATTCATCGGTACCAAACCAGTGGGCAGAACTAGGACCCTGGAGACGTTCGCCGATATTCTGCTTGATAACGATGGTGTCATAATCAAACAGAACATCTGCAAAAATAGCGCAGATAGCAAGAGCTACGATAATAGCAAGGCCGAGCATAGCCATCTTGTTGCGTTTTAATCTCTGCCAGATTTCAAGAAGCTGGCTTCGTTTTTTTGTTTTTGTTTTACTCACGCTGCCACCTCCTTATTTGTATTTTGACTTGATACGTGGGTCAATGTAAGCATAAAGAATGTCAACTACAAGGTTTACAATACTGAAGCAGATGGAGAAGAAGATAACAGTTCCCAATACTGCGTTGGTGTCTTTTGCTTTGATGCTGTTGATCAAGTAGGTACCAATACCAGGCCAGGAGAATACTGTCTCAGTCAGTACAGCACCACCAAGAAGGGAACCAAACTGAAGACCGATAACGGTTACTACAGGAATCAGAGCATTCTTTAATGCGTGTTTATTGATTACTTTGTTTTTGCTAACGCCTTTTGCCTTTGCAGTACGAATATAGTCCTGACGAATAACTTCAAGCATGGAAGAACGGGTAGTACGGGTAATGTTAGCCATACATCCAGTTCCCAGAGTGATAACAGGAAGGATCAAAGATGCGAATCCCGCTGTGTTACCACCAGATGGCAGCCATCCAAGGTGCAGTGCAAATATGATAATTAACATAAGACCAAGCCAGAAGTTTGGTGTAGCAACACCAAGCAGAGCAAATACCATACTGACACTGTCAAGCATGGAGTACTGTCTCGTGGCGGATATAATACCGATTGGTATAGAAAGGGCTACAGCAAAAAGCATACCCCAGAAGGAAAGTTCTAAGGTTGCAGGGAAACGTTCCATGATCTCATCAAATACAGGACGTCCGGATTTGTAGGATTCACCTAAATCACCCTGAAGCAGACCCTTCATGTAGTTCACATAGCGAACAGGAACGGGATCGTTCAGTCCCAGCTCTTCGCGAAGTGATTCTAAAGCTTCCACTGGTGCATCTTCACCGAGGATGGCTTTGGCAGTATCACCTGGCGCCATGGCCATGATAAAGAATACCAGGAAGGAAACACCGATAATAACAGGAATCAGCATCAGGAGACGTTTTGCGATATACTTATACATATATATTGCTCCTTTACTAAAATGTGTTTATATATAGGATAGTGGCCTGTCTAAATTAGACAGGCCACACCTATAGGTATCAGGTTACTAAAACAAGATATTCGGTAAAATAGGCTTATCTTAGTAATGAATTGCATAGAAGTCGTGCATACCGATAGGGGAGTTATATACACCCTGAAGATTTACATTGTATGCAAGCTGACTGTTCTTAGAGTAGAGTGGTGCCCAGATTGCATCGTCAGAGATGATCTTTAATACTTCCTGGTATGCAGCGTCTACTTCTGCAGCGTCACGGCTTGTGGATGCAGTGTTAACAAGCTCTAAAGTCTTGTCGTTGGAGTAGTGTGTATAGTTGTTACCACCCTCTGTTGTCCATAATGCGCGGTATGTATTGTCTGGTTCTGCGTTGGCAACCCAACCAGCAAAGAATGCCTGGTGATTGCCGTTTCCACATTCTTCATAGAATGTAGATGCTTCCATCTGTTCGATGTTCATAGTAACACCGATTTCAGCAAGAGCTGCCTGGATAACAGTTGCACTCTTAGCACGTGTATCGTTAGAAAGGATTGCTGTGAAGGTTAATGGGTTAGACTCATCGTAACCAGCTTCTTTTAAGAGAGCTTTTGCTTCGTCTAAGTTGTAGTCATATTTTGTTTCTACATCGTAGTAACCAATTGCAGCAGCACCGATATAGTTGTCAAATGGAATTGCTTCGCCTTCCATAGCAGCTGTTACAACAGCTTCTTTGTCAACTACATGGTTGATGGCTTTACGAACGCGTACGTCATCAAATGGAGCTTTGGAGCAGTTGAATCCCATGTACTCGATATGAGTAGATGTTACTTCGTCCAGTTTAAGATCAGCGTTGTCACGAATCTTCTGGCAGTCTGTAGAAGGAACATTTGCTACCATGTCAACTTCACCAGTTTCCAGAGCGATAGTTCTTGCAGAATCTTCTAAGTAGATCTTCATTTCGATACCGTCGTTCTGTGCTTTACGGCTTTCATCGAAGTACTCGTCGAATTTCTCAAGAACACAGTTTGTACCAGGTGTCCAGCTTACAAATTTGTAAGGGCCTGTTCCCATAGGAGAATCAGCAACTTCTTTGCCTTCTGCTTCTAATGCTTCACAATGTGCTTTGTTTAAGATAGCAGCACCACTGTGGAAGAGAGAAGAAACTAATGCGTTGGAAGGTGTGTTCATATGGATGGTGAAATGAAGTTCATCAACTACTTCAACGCTGTCAATCATTTTGATTAAGTGACCAACTTTAGCGGAGGTAGCAAGTCTTTCCATTGTATATTTAACATCTTCAGATGTTAATGTGGAACCATCGTGGAACTTAACGCCTTCTTTTAAAGTAAAGTTCACAGTTGTGTCATCTGCATATTCCCAGCTTTCAGCCAGATCACCAACGAATTCGTTGTTCTCATCTAAGCGTACAAGGTTGCTGTAGATGTGTCTTGTCATATAAGCAGATGTTGTGTCATTGTGATTTTCAGGATCGAGAGATGTGATATCGTTAGATACTGCAATTCTGATCACTGAGTTGTCGCCGCTGGCAGAACCACCGTTGGATGCTTTCTTGCCGCTGCAACCTGCGAGCATGCTTACACAAAGAGTAAGTGCAAGTAAAACGCTTACGTGTTTTTTCATGTCGTTCTCTCCTTTACATAAATAAATCATGTGAAACAGTTTCATTCAGAGGAGAAGGTTCATTATTCAATTGTAATGGCACATATGGTGCCCCAGGTCAAAGGGAAATAGTGCGTACCGTTTGACCGATTTGATAAAAGTTCTCGTCTGATATAGACTGTAACACTTTTTAAAAGGTGGTAGCCAAACTATCACCTAAAATATATAAATATTCTCCAAAATAATTGAATTATATCGACAAATTACACAATATAACCCAACCTGATACCTGATTGGAAAAAATTTATGTCATGGATATGTAATCCAACCGCAACATTATACAATATTATTGATAAAAAGTCCAGAAAAATCGATAAAATACCCGTTATTCTGCCAAATGAAAAGCATCATGGACAGCATTCATGGCAGTAAGAGCATCCTTTTTGTCAACTAATACAGTGATGCGGATTTCAGAGGTGGCGATCATCTGAATGTTGATGTTCTTATTATAGAGACACTCAAACATTTTTGCCGCAACACCAGGGTTGGACATCATGCCGGAGCCAACTACAGAAAGTTTTACCACATCGCAGTTGGATTCCACTCGGTCAAAGCCAAGGACATTTTTGTATTCCTCCAGAAGCTCCATGGCTTCCTTGAGATTATCGTGGGAGACGGTGAAGGAGATATCGATCTTACCGTCATTTCCCACAGACTGAATGATGATGTCAACGTTTATATTGTGATTTGCCAAGGTATGGAACAGCTTAAAAGCAATTCCTGGCACGTCATTTAATCCTATTACAGAGATGCGGTCCGCATTGCGATCCAGCGCCACACCGCTGATTAACATTCCTTCCACTTTCTTTACAACCTCCTTTACTATGGTTCCTTCGGATTCATTTAAACTGGAACGTACCACCAAAGGTACGTCATATTTTTTTGCCATCTCCACTGCCCGGTTATGTAAAACGCCAGCGCCGAGGGCTGCCAAATCCAGCATTTCATCGTAGGTGATAGCCTTTAATTTCTTTGCCGTAGGCACCAGTCTTGGATCAGCGGTATAAACCCCATCCACATCGGTGTAGATTTCGCAGGCATCGGCGTGAAGGGAAGCGGCAAGGGCAACGGCAGTGGTGTCTGAACCCCCTCGTCCCAAAGTGGTGTAGTCGTCGTACTTGTTGATGCCTTGGAATCCGGTGACAATCACAATCTTTCTGGAATCCAACTCATGGCGGATTCGTTCCGTATCGATACTCTTTAACCGGGCATTTCCATAGGCTGAATTAGTGCGCATAGGCACCTGAAAGGCGTTTAGTGAGATGGCTGGAACAGAAAGTTCTGCCATGGCCATGGCCATCAAGGAGACAGACATTTGTTCTCCGATGGTATAGAGCATGTCCATCTCGCGTTTGGGAGGGTAGGGATTGATATCCTTTGCCTTGGAAACCAGTTCGTCGGTATATTTTCCCATGGCGGAGAGAACCACCACCACATCATGGCCCTTCTTATAGTCTGCAATGCAGCGTTTTGCTACATGAAAAATTCGTTCTTTGTCTGCAACGGAAGTTCCGCCAAATTTTTTAACAATCAGCATTGTTCGCACTCCATTCTTTGACCTGATTTAGAATAATATCCATCAGTTTTGTTCTTGCCTCCACACTGGCCCAGGCAATGTGCGGAGTAATAATCAGCCGTTTGCTGTCTTTAATAGGAAGAAGTGGATTATCAGGACTCATAGGTTCCACAGTGAGAACATCCAGTCCCGCAGCCGCAATCTGTCCTTCCTGTAAGGCATCTGCTAAATCCTGCTCTACCACAATGGGACCTCGTCCCAGATTTAAAAAGATGGCAGAGGATTTCATCTTGGCAAAGGCATTGCGATCCATCAGTGCCAGAGTATCTTCCGTCAGTGGGGCATGGACAGAGACAATGTCGGAGGTGGACAGCAGTGTATCAAAATCCACTCGACGATATCCTTCCTGCT
>CAYLUV010000082.1:0-9907 GCA_964386955.1 uncultured Lachnospiraceae bacterium | reverse complement strand
TGTCCAACGAATCCTCCAAGGAGGGAATCCGTATTGTACTGGAACTAAAGAAAAATGCAGACGTGGAGGCATTGAAAAACCTTCTTTACAAGAAGACAAAGCTGGAGGATACCTTTGGTGTCAATATGCTTGCCATAGTAAACGGACGTCCAGAAACCTTGAGCTTAAAGGATGTGATTTCTCATCACATGAAATTCCAGTATCAGTTAAACCAGAGAAAATACACCACTCTGTTAAACAAAGAGCTGGATCAAAAGGAGATTAAGGAAGGTTTGATTCAGGCCTGTGACATCATTGATCTTATTATAGAGATTCTCCGGGGAAGTAAGAATTTGAAGGAAGTAAAGGCTTGTCTTACCTGTGGAGATACGGGAAATATCAAGTTTAAATCTCAAAAATCCAAAAAAGAGGCGGCAAAACTTCATTTTACAGACAAACAGGCAGCGGCAATCTTGGAGATGCGTCTCTATAAGCTGATTGGACTGGAAATTCTGGCATTGCAGAAAGAATACGATGAGATTTTGGAAAGGATTGCAAAATATCAGGAGATTCTTACGAATCCGGATGCTATGGCAGCTGTGATCAAGGAAGACCTTGACTCCATTAGAGAAGAATATAGTCTGGAGCGAAAAACACAGATTATCAATGCCAAGGAAGCGGTAGTTGTGCAGAAAAAAGTGGAAGAGCAGAAAGTTTATTTCCTGATGGATCGCTTTGGTTATGTACGTTTAATTGAGGAAGCTACCATGGAACGAAATCGTGAGACGGTGGAGAAGGAAGAAAAGTACATTATTGCCTGCAGCAACCTGGACAAGATCTGTATTTTCACAAAAGAGGGAAATATGCACCAGTTAAAACTCTCCGATGTACCAATGGGACGTCTTCGTGATAAGGGTACACCGGTGGATAACCTGTGCAATTTTGACAGCACAAAAGAAAATATTGTGGAAATGCTGCCGCAAAAAGAGATGGCAGAAAAGCTATTGTTGTTTGTGACGGATAAGGCCATGGTGAAATTTGTGGAAACAGGAGAATTCTTTGTCAGCAAGAAGACTGTGGCTGCCACAAAACTGGGACCCGAGGATACAATCAGATCCGTTGTTTTAATGGCACCGGAGGCCCATGAACAAGAAGAAACACTTGTAATGCAAAGTCGAAACGGTCATTTCCTTCGTTTCCCATTGTGCCAGATTTCACTTATGAAGAAATCTGCCATCGGTACGAGAGGAATGAAGCTGGCGGAGGATGACGAGGTACTGTCTCTGTACTTCCCAGATGCCATGGAGGATGCGGTAATTGATTATAAAGAAAAAGAACTGGATCTAAAACGTCTGAAAGTTTCTATCCGAGGCGGCAAGGGAACGAAGGTAAGACGGTAAAACGAAAGAATTTGTTAAGAATTATGGCTAGTGTATCTGTCTGAAAATATGGTATAATTACACCATATTGTGTGCATAACTTTATTGTTTAAGGGAATCGCAAGAATGCGAGTAACCTTGCCAAGGAGGAGAGGGATAGTTACATGAAGGAGAAGAAAAAGAAACGAAGAAAAAGCAATAAGATCATAAACAATTTGGCACTGCTTTGCTGTGTGGCTGTATTTCTTGTATCCACCTGGAAATTGGTGGGATATCTGACGGAATACAAAAAGGGAGAGCAGATTTATATCAAGATTGCGGAGCATGTAACGGTACCCAAGTTAAAGAAAAACAAAAAGGGTGAGAAGGTAATGGGGACACCGGAGATTGACTGGGATGCTTTAGAACAGATGAACGGAGACATCACAGCATGGATTTATATTGATGGTACTTCCATTCAATATCCAATTACCTTGGGGCAGGATAACGAGTATTATCTTACCCATACCTTTAATAAAAAGAAGAATAAGTGTGGAAGCATTTTTATGGATGCTGCCAATGAGCGGGATTTTACATCCTACAACACCATTCTATATGGCCACAATATGAAGACAGGGAAGATGTTTGGTTCTCTCAAGTTTTATAAAGATCCGGACTATCGAAAGGATCATCCGGATATCTATCTGATTACGAGAGACCGTATTCGAAAATACAAGATTTTCGCTGTCTACGAGACGATAGATACAAGTGATGCCTATCAGTTGGAATTTGCCTCCGACGAGGAGAAAAAAGATTACATAGAGATGTGTAAAAAGAATAGTTTATATGATACCGGTGTAAGTACAAAGAAGAGTGATTTTGTGGTTACTCTTTCTACCTGTACTTCCGATACCGAGGAAGGAAGATTTGTGGTGCAGGGTGTGCTGGTATCTGACAAGGAGATAAAAAATGAATCATAAGAAAGACTGGAAGAAGTGGATCTGTTCCGGGGGAATCCCGGATATCCTGCTTTGTGGTCTCCTTTCCCTTGTGTTGGAGATGATTTTGGAAGTCTGTGACTGGAGATCCATTTCTCTCTTTCAAACGTTTTTTGAGGAGCGTACTTGGATATTTTTCTACAATTGTATTATTATTTTTCTGACCTTTATTCCGATATTTTTGGTGAGGAGAAAGTTGTTTGTCTATATTCTTACTTCCTGCGTGTGGCTGGTGATTGGTATCACCAACGGGATTATGCTGGGATATCGAAATACGCCATTTTCGGCGGTGGATATTGCCTTATTGAAATCCACGTTGCCAGTTATCAGTAACTATATGACACCGGTGCAGATTGTGCTGATTTTACTTTTGCTGGTGGCACTTTTGATTGGACTTGTATGCCTCTTTCTTTACTGCCCGAAATCCAAGAGAAGGATGAGCCTTCCGAGACATCTTTGCTTTGTGACTTTGGTGGCACTGATTTTTGTAGGAGCCACCAAATATGGCATCCAGAGTAAACTGTTGGAGGATCGATTCTCCAACATTCGTCTGGCCTATCGGGCCTATGGAACACCATATTGTTTTACTGTTACATTGTTTGATAATGGTATTGACCGTCCACTGGATTACACTGTGGAGAAAGTGGAAAAATTGGCGAAGAATATCGAGAAAAAGTACGATGCCTTAGAAAAAGAAGAGAAGAAGACACCGAATATTATCTTTATTCAGTTGGAATCTTTCTTTGATGTGACGAGAATGAAGGAGCTGGAGTTTTCAGAAGATCCGATTCCATATTTTCGAAGTATGACGGAGCAGTATACTTCTGGTTATATTTCTACCCCTTCCTACGGGGCAGGAACGGTAAATACAGAATTTGAAGTGATGACGGGCATGAATAAGAACTACTTTGGTGCCGGAGAATATCCTTTTAAGAGCATTTTACAGAAAACTACCTGTGAGTCTGCGGCCTATGTGCTGAAGGAGGACGGTTATACCGCCCATGCGATACACAATAACAATGCCTCTTTCTATGATAGAGATTATGTGTACACGAACTTGGGATTTGACACCTTTACTACCATGGAATTGATGAATATCATGGAAGTTACGCCAAACAAATGGGCAAAAGACAAGGTGCTTACCAAGTACATTATGGAGGCATTGGATTCCACAGAGAAACAAGATTATATTTATACCGTGTCTGTGCAGGGCCATGGAGATTATCCGACGGAGGCATTGGATTCCAACACCATTCAGGTAACGGGAACTGGTTCTGAAAGTTGGGATAATCAGTTTGCTTATTATAGTCAGCAGATCAAGGAGATGGATAAGTTTTTAGAGCAGCTTATTTATGCTCTGGAACGAAGAGACGAGGAGACGGTGTTGGTGGTATTTGGGGATCATCTGCCAAGTCTGGAAATCGAATCAGAAGATTTAACAAAGGGAAGCAAATACCAGACGGATTATTTTATCTGGGATAATATAGGACTTTCTAAGGAAGATGAGAATTTGGAGGCCTATCAGCTGTACTCTAAAGTATTTGCCCAATTAGGCATTGGAAATGGATGGATCAACAAGTATCATCAGACCTACCGCGGAACAAAGAAATACAGTGAGAATCTGAGACTGTTGGAATATGATATGCTCTACGGCAGTAACTTTGTCGATGGAAGCAAGGAGAGATGCCAGGCCACAGATATGCGATTTGGGGTGAAGGATATTACGATTACCTCTGTCAATCAATCCGCAGACAACAACACCGTATATTTTGGTGGCGAAGATTTTACGCCATACACAAGAATCTATGTCAACGGTGTGTTGGCAGAGACGGAATATAAGAACCGCGCTTTGATTTTGTGGAAGGACAATTATTTGGAACCGGGAGATAAGATTTATCTCATACAAAAGAGTAAGACCAATCAGCATCCAATCTTGTGGCAGTCGGAGACTTGGATTTATCAGGAAGATGGCACACTGTGTTCGGAAGCTGACTTGCCATTACAAGAATAGAATATCATTTTTCAGATGGGAATCTTACAAAAAGCAAAGGAGCTTGCAGAGATAATACTGTAAGCTCCTTTGCTGTTCTCTAAGGAAAGGGGATCCTTAAAGGTGGATAAGAAAATGAGTTAAGATATTTGGAAGTTATTCAGACATGGAATCCTTGCCAGACATCTGTTCTTCCTGTTTTTTGATCATACGACGTACCATTTCACCGCCCACAGAACCGCTCTCTTTAGTGGTAAGATCGCCACCCTGTTTTAAGTCAACGCCCAGCTCATTGGCAACTTCCATTTTGAATTTGTCCATGGCCTTTTTTGCTTTTGGTACTTCCATACGGTTTCCGTTAGAGTTGCTTCCACTAGAATTGTTTGACATAGTTGTTTACCTCCATTTTCGTGGTGCTTACGCCGAAATGTTTTTTTCGTTGGCGTGTTATTATTATGACCCGGCGTTTTTAAAATATGTTGGAAAGTTATGGTGAAAATCTGGCTGGGAAAGAGTTGTTTTTTCCTTTGAGTATGGTATAATTTTGAATAATTATGGAAATTTAATCATTACAAATAAGTAAGTTTAGTATAAGGAGATTTTAGATGTTTGATGTTGTAAAGAAAGGAATTTATTTATTAGAAAAGGAAGAAGCCCTTCCTGAAATGAATGGAACTGGCTATCTGCTGCGTCACAACAAGACAAAGGCCAGAGTGGTAGTGGTAGTCAGCGAAGATAAAAATAAAGTATTTCATATAGGATTTAAGACACCTCCCACAGATGATACGGGAGTGCCTCATATATTGGAACACTCTGTGCTGTGTGGTTCCAAGAATTTCCCGGTGAAAGATCCTTTTGTGGAGTTGGTGAAGGGAAGTTTAAACACATTTTTGAACGCCATGACCTATTCCGACAAGACGGTTTATCCAGTAGCAAGCTGCAATGATATCGATTTTCACAATATGATGCATGTGTATCTGGATGCGGTATTTTATCCAAATATTTACCGGGAACCAAAGATTATGATGCAGGAAGGCTGGCATTATGAGATGGATTCTCTGGATGGAGAATTGACATACAACGGTGTCGTATATAACGAGATGAAGGGCGTATTTTCTTCCGCAGAAGATATTCTTATGAGAAGGATTCAGTCCTCCTTATTAAAGGACACTACCTACGGCTGCGAATCCGGCGGGGATCCGGAGGCGATTCCAAACCTGACACAAGAAGATTTCCTCGCCTTCCACCAAAAATATTATCATCCTTCCAACAGCTACATTTATCTTTACGGAAATGCTGATATGGATAAGGAACTTACCTTTATTGATGAGGCATATTTGAGTCACTTTGATTATCAGTTCGTGGATGCTCATATAGAAGATCAGGCACCTTTTGAAGAACCTGTGTACGAGCAGGAAGCCTATTCTATCTCCGAGGAAGATACTTTGGAGGACAACACCTACTTAAGCTACAATACAGTGGTAGGAAAAAGTGTAGACAAGGAGAATTATCTGGCATTTCAGATTCTTGGCTATGTGCTCTTTGGCATGCCGGGGGCATCTTTGAAAAAGGCACTGTTGGATGCAAACCTTGGAAAAGATGTGTTCCACAGTTATGACGGCGGCATCAACCAGCCGATTTTCTCTGTGATTGTCAGCGGTTCCAATCCGGGAGAACAGCAGCGTTTTATTGATACGTTAGAGGAAGAATTAAGAAAAATCATAGAAGAGGGCTTGGACGAGAAGGTACTGCGGGCAGCCATCAACTATTTTGAATTTAAATATAAAGAGAGCAATTTTGGACGTATGCCAAAGGGACTGAATTTTGGACTGCAGATGTTTGACAGTTGGCTGTACGACGATGAAAAGCCATTTATCCATATTCATGTCAATGAGACCTTTGCCTTCTTAAAAGAAAAGATTGGTACAGGATATTATGAAGGATTATTAAAAACATATTTGTTGGAAAATACACACAAATCCTATGTGATGATCGAGCCAAAGAAGGGACTCACTAGAGAAGTGGAGGAAGCTGTAAAAGAAAAGCTGGCGGCATACAAAAAAGGTCTCAGTGAGGAAGAAAAGAAAGCAATTATCAAACAGGCAGAGGAACTTCGCGCTTATCAGGATGAGCCATCAAAGAAGGAAGATTTGGAAAAAATTCCGCTGCTCTCTATCGATGATATTGAAAAGAAAGCAGAGCCTATTGAGTATGAGGAGAAAAAGATTGAGGAAATTCCGGTTATTTACAGCCAAGGATTTACCAACGACATCGCCTATTTGAAGCTGGCATTCTCTATGAAAGATCTGCCTTATGAGATGCTCCCATACGCTACCTTATTATCTTCTGTGTATCGTTTGGTGGATACGAAGGAACACACCTATCAGGAGCTGACAACAGAGATCAACTTAAATATGGGAGGCTGGGGCACCGATGTGGAAGTGCTTCCAATGCCAAAGGAAAAGGGTTCCTACCTTCCGTTATTTGAAGTGGCAGCAAAGGGATTTTCCCACCAGCTGGAAGCTGTGTTTGACATGACAAGGGAGATTCTCTTCCACTCTAAGGTGACAGAAAAAGACCGTCTAAAAGAGATTATTTCACAGATGAAGGCGCAGCTGCAGCAAAGAAACAATCAAGCGGGACATGCGGCAGCAGCAAATCGAGCGCTTTCCTACATCAGTGAGCAGGCTTTGGCGAAGGAGCAGATGGAGGGAATTGATTTCTATGCCCTCATCAAACATTTGGAAGAACATTTTGAGGAAGAATACGAAAATCTTGCCAAAAATTTGGAGACGGTGACAAAAATGATCTTCCAGAGCAAAAATCTGATGGTAAGTTTTACTGCAGAACAGCTGCCGGAAGAGCTTTTGGCAAAAGAGTTGGCAAAGTTAAAAGCAAGTTGCTTTGAAGAAGTGGAAACTGGAAAGGTGGAAGTACCGAAGCCTGTGGTAAAGAATGAAGGCTTTAAGACTTCCAGTAAAGTACAGTATGTGGCAAAGGCAGGAAACTTCTGCCATAAGGGATTTACCTATACCGGAGCGCTGAAAGTTGTGCAGGTGATGTTCTCCTATGATTATCTGTGGCAGAATGTACGTGTAAAGGGCGGTGCATATGGCTGCATGAGCGGATTTACCCGTTGGGGCAATGCGTACCTCACCTCTTACCGAGATCCAAATCTGGCGGGAACACTGGAGGTATACGATAAGGCGTGGGAATACCTGGAGAAATTCGATGCGGATGACAGAGATATGACAAAATATATCATTGGAGCCATCGGTAATCAGGATGCGCCCCTTGATCCAGCCTCCAAGGGTATGCTGATGTTTCGTGCATGGCTGATGGGAGTTACCACAGAAATCCTGCAAAAAGAACGAGATGAACTTTTGGGAACAAACCAGGAAGTTATTCGAGGATTGGCACCTCTGATGAAGGCGGCATTTGAAGATGATGTTGTATGTGTCATTGGAAATGAGAACCGTCTGGAAGAAGAAAAAGAGAAATTTAAGGAACTGCGAAGCATTTTCTAGGAAATACAGAAAAATACAAGAGAAAAGAGGAAAAAATGAAGAGAAAAGTATATAAATCAGGTTTTGTAACTTTAATTGGAAGACCAAACGTAGGAAAATCCACGTTGATGAATCGTTTGATTGGGCAGAAGATTGCCATCACTTCCAGCAAACCACAGACCACGAGAAACCGTATTCAGACAGTGTACTCCTGCGAAGATGGTCAGATTATCTTCCTGGATACTCCGGGAATCAACAAGGCAAAAAATAAGCTGGGAGATTACATGCTGAATGTGGCGGAACGCACTTTGAAAGAGGTAGATGTAATCATGTGGCTGGTGGAGCCAACCACCTTTATCGGAGCGGGAGAACAGTATATTATCGAGAAATTAAAGAAAGTGAAAACACCTGTAATCTTAGTTATCAACAAGATTGATACCGTAACCAATGAGGAGATTATCAAGTGTATTGACAAATATAAAGATGTCTGTGACTTTGCAGAAATCGTTCCGGTGTCTGCCATGACAGGAAAGAACAAAGAGGAAGTTATCTCTTCCATTTTCAAATACTTGGAGGAAGGTCCTCAGTACTATGATGAGGACACGATCACAGACCAGCCAGAGCGTCAGATTGTGGCAGAGTTGATCCGTGAAAAGGCACTTCGCCTTTTGTCCCAGGAAATTCCACATGGTATCGCTGTAGTAATCGATGCCATGAAGGAGCGAGAGGGTGGAAGACTAGTGGATATTGATGCTACCATCGTTTGTGAGAGAGATTCCCACAAGGGAATTATCATTGGAAAGCAGGGGGCGATGTTAAAGAAAATCGGAACCCAGGCCCGAACAGAGATGGAAAACCTTCTGGATATGAAAGTGAATTTAAAACTCTGGGTAAAAGTAAAGAAAAACTGGAGAGACAGCGATTTCCTGATCAAAAACTACGGTTACGATAAAAAGGAAATTTAGTGTGATACAGAAAAATCAAAAAGAGAAGTAGGAGTGGAGGATTGCAGTGAAAGAGCAGATTGAAGTACGGGGAATGATCATAGCCCAGTCTCCCATGGGGGAATATGACAGGCGCGTGGTGATTCTTACCCTGGAAAAAGGGAAAATCAGTGCCTTTGCAAGGGGCGCCAGACGACCAAACAGTCAGCTTGTGGGGACAAGCCAACCCATGACGTTTGGCACTTTTCACCTCTATGCGGGAAAAAATTCCTACACCCTGCTGTCTGCGGACATAGAAAACTATTTTCCGGAGCTGAAAAAAAATCTTTTGCACGTCACCTACGGCACCTATTTTTTGGAATTAGCCTCCTATTTTACAAGGGAGAACAATGATGAGAGGGAGATTTTAAAATTACTCTACCAAAGTCTGCGGGCCTTAGAACAGGAGAAAATCCCTGCAAAACTCATTCGCTGCATCTATGAGATTCGTTTGCTGACGGCCTTTGGAGAAGGACTTCAGGTGTATCAGTGCATTCACTGTGGAAAAGAGGAGGAGCTAATTTGGTTTTCCTCCATAAAGGGCGGTTGTCTTTGTGAATCCTGTAAGAACTATGCGGTGGATTCCATGAGATTGGCGGAGGGGGCACTCTATACACTGCAGTTTATCCTTTCCACACCGGTGGAGCGATTGTTTACGTTTCTGGTGTCGGAGGAAGTGCTTTCTCAGCTTACGAAGATCAGCAGTCATTCTCTGAGACACTATACAAACGGGGAATTTAAATCCTTGGAGATGCTGGAGGTTTTGGGGGAATCCTAGGCTTTAGGAGAGCTATTTTCACGAAGGAAAAGGTGGAATTTTAAAATTCTATTGAAAAACCCTGTAAAACCAGTTACAATGATGATTAATGCTAAGTTGGCAGAGTGAGAGGTAAGACCTTTTCTTTGTCAAAACCTAATGAAATAACAAAAAGGGAGAGAAATACTATGGAAAAAACAATGGACAAGATTGTGGCCCTTGCAAAAGCGAGAGGTTTTGTATATCCAGGTTCTGAAATCTACGGCGGACTTGCCAACACATGGGATTATGGTAATCTTGGTGTAGAACTTAAGAACAATGTAAAAAAAGCATGGT
>CAYLUV010000081.1:0-9918 GCA_964386955.1 uncultured Lachnospiraceae bacterium | reverse complement strand
CCTTTTAAATAGGCTTTTACTACGTCGCCGTTTTCTTCCCAAATTTCCGCCATCATATCAGCTTCTTTCATTCTTTTTATGAATTCCTGCTGGGTTAATTCTTTTTTCTCCATTCGTCCACCTCCATTTGTATTTTAATCAACTTTATGTTTGCTACACTTACAATATAGTACATTTAATTAACTTTGTCAATACTTTTTTGTTGACTTAACAAACTTTTTATGATATATTAAATGTGTAAGGAGGTACCGTATGAACGAGCGTATAAAATTAATCAGAAAAAACGCGAAACTTAACCAAGAGGATTTTGGCAAACGTATTGGCATAACAAAATCTTCTGTCAGTTTATTAGAGTCTGGAAAGAATAATCCTTCCGAACAGACCGTGCAGCTGATTTGTTCTGAATTTGAGATAAATAAAGAATGGCTTTTGTATGGTGACGGCGGAATCGAAAATATGTATCTACCTCCAGATGCACGTTTTTTAAAACGTGTAGGAAGTCTCGGAAGTGAAAAAAACGAATTTAAGAAATTTTATCTTGGTTTGATGATGCAGCTCCCAGACGAATATTGGGATTACATTTATAGCGAATTTAAGAAATTTGCAAAAGAAAAGGGAGACTTTTAGTCTCCCAGGAATCCTAATAGAAGGAAATATATTTCTCGGATCTTTTCTTTATTTCTTTTTATTAGATCCATAACTTTTTTGTAATAATTTTCATTATTCATGTATGTATCCCCCTCTCGCAAACGAACAGTTGTTCTGGGTTTGATTATAGTGTATTTTCATGCACTTTTCAACCCCTTTTAGAACACTTGTTTGTTCTTCCGTTCTTTTTTGTGTTTATATTATAACAAAACGTTGGGAGAATAGAGCTGGAATAATAATCCATTTTTATGGTTATTATAGATAATTTAAAAAAGGAGGGATTAAATGAAAAGGATAATTTTATTAGTTTTTTCACGACTTCTTTTGGTGATTTCGGCTCTTTGGATGGTTTTCGGTTTTTTGATTAGTCGAGAGCTATCTTGGGATTTTATCATGCTGGCAATCGTAGCTGTCGTTTTTGTCTTGCCTTTTGTTTTGTGTTTGCTTTTGCATCGCTATATTAAAGGCAAAGTAACCTTAAACATCGCGAACGAACCAGTATCGCCGAAAGAAACGGAACCTGCCACAGTTAATGACATTATGTCAGCGGTCGAGGACGTTCCCGTCGCAAGTGACATTGTTCCAGCTACGGATGCCGAAGAAATCAAAAGTGAACCACAGGACGTCCCTGCAGATGTCAAGTCATCCAGAGCAGATGCTTTAGGATTTGCTCTTGCCGACGATGGGCATTATCGATCATACGTTTATCAATTTGTAGATATCGCTTTCCCGGTTGCCGACGGATTGACTTTGTACAATACCGTAACTTTTGAGCGTGAGCCAGATAACCAATATGATCCTGGAGCTGTTTGTGTTATGCACAGTAATGTAAAGATCGGTTATCTTTATCGTGGCAAATTACAAAAAATGGTTGCCGATTTTGTTGACCGTGACAACTATGTGTCAGCTTATGTTGATTCTGTCGATGTTGATAAATTTACTATCGCAATCGCTTTTTACAAGCCGCTTGCATCTGTTAAGTTTACAAGCGCTGCTCTTGTCAAAACAACTAAAAAGGATTCTTGGGGTTGTTCTCGTCAAGACTCGCTTCTCTATGTGGCGGTCGATGATGTTTTAGATTTGGATTATGATTTGGATTCTGAAACTTATATCGTTTCCACCGATTCTGGTAACGAGGTTGGTGAGCTTTCCAAGTCCGTTTCGCAAAAGCTCTATGATCATAAATCTGATTACATTGCTGTTTGCGAAGAAATTGGAACTGACGATAACGGCAAATTAAAATGTAAAGTCGCAATTATCGAGAAATAAACAAAAGCCCCCTGCGCCAACAGGGAGCCTTTGAAATAGATTTACCTATCAACCAGAGGGATGGTATATCCATTAACACACAAAGATTATACCATACACCCTCTCTTTTTGCATAGGGTGTATTTTTTATACCCTTTTTTAAAGGAAGGAATATCATGTGGATTGAAGAAAAGAAAAACGGCAAATTTAAAGCCGTAGAAAGATACGAAGATTATTTGACTGGTAAACAGAAAAAGGTATCGATCACCATCGAAAAGAATACCGCGCAATCAAGAAAACTGGCGCAGGCTGCGCTTAACGAAAAAATTAAGCAGCTAACAGTTATGTTCGCCGCCCAGGAGCGCAAGATCACCTTGGGTGAGTTGGTCGAGGAGTATCGCAAATTCCAAAAGCTGACCGTTGCAGAGTCTACTTATACGCGCAACTTTTTTGCCTGCAATACTTTTTTGAGGCTCTTTGGAGCCGACACGTTAGTAGAGCGACTTAATGCAAAGATTATCCGAGACGTTTTGCTAGGAACCGGCAGGGACTTTGGCACGCTCAATGGGTATTTGGAGCGGCTGCGCGCTCTTTTGAGATGGGGATATAAAAGCGACTTGATCAGCGACGTCTCCTATCTCGCAAAGTTGGAAAACTTTGCAGAAGAGCCACACCGGGCAAAGATTGAGGATAAATATTTGGAGCAAGAAGAGGTTGCTTTGCTACTCAGTAAAATGACTGTGCCAAAATGGAAACAACTAACACGCTTTTTAATCCTCACCGGGATGCGCGTCGGCGAGGCTCTGGCACTCTCGCCCAAAGATATTGATTTAAACAACCGGTTGATTCATATCGATAAAAACTACGACTCAGTAAATGGCATTTTAAAAATGTCTCCAAAAAACTCACCATCTATCCGCGATATTTACATCCAGGATGAGCTGCTGCCGTTTTGCAAAGACCAGAAGCGCACCGCTCTGGCTTATCGCCTTGTGACCGGGCATGACGTTTTTTTTCAAGACAGCGAGGGACGTTACGAGTACTATGCCTACAATAAATATTTAAAAGAGAATACAGCAAAGTATATCGGTCGCGAATTAACCACCCATGCCATGAGACACACGCACGTGTCGCTCCTGGCAGAGCAAGGAGTAGAGTTGGAAGTTATCTCCCGTCGTTTGGGACATGCAAATAGCAAGATTACAAGAGAAATTTATTTCCATGTCACAAAAAAATTGCGCGAACGTGACTACCAGCGCGTGGCTGGCATCAAACTTTTATGAGATTGCCCCCTGTTTGCCCCCTTTTTTATTTTTGAGCAAAAAAATAATGCAGGAATCCCTTATTTTATAGGTTTTCCTGCATTTAGTTTAATGCGGATAACAGGACTTGAACCTGCATGAGCGTGAGCTCACATGGACCTGAACCATGCGCGTCTGCCAATTCCGCCATATCCGCATACAACTCTGATAGGATATCATGGATTTTTTATTTTGTCAAGATTTTATTTTTGACTTTTTTCATTTTATTCCGTAATATCGCAAAGCTCAAATCGCAGTATTTTCTTTAGTTCAGAAAGGGACACTTCCACCTGATGTCCAATCTTTCCCGCACTGAACATAATGGTCTCAAAATCTCCCGCTGTAGCATCCAACACCGTCTGAAAAGATTTCTTCATACCAATAGGCGAACATCCCCCGTGGATATATCCCGTCAAAGGCAGCAGTTCCTTGGCCTTGATCATCTCCACCTTCTTCTCTGATACCGCTTTTGCTGCTTTTTTCAAATTTAATTCCCGACATACCGGTACAAGAAATACATAGTGATTTTTGGAGGCACCTACGGTAACCAAGGTCTTAAATACCTGATTGGGATCTTGTCCCAGCACCTGCGCCACTTCCATACCGCCGATTGCTTCTGTATCTGCATAGGAATAGGTTTTATAATTTATCTTTTTCTGATCCAAAAGTCGCATCACATTTGTCTTATTCTGATCTCTTTTCATCTGCATTTCCTCCCTGCTGTCTTTTCCGTATTGTAAACCATATTACCACAAAAAGTCCAGCAGTGCCTCTAGCGTTCCGGTCCTTTTTCCAGTATGTTATTAAATTTCAAAAAGAAAGTCAGAGTTGTCACTGCCGCCGCCACAATATCACTCACTGGTTCCGCAAGAAATACCGCAAATACCTTATCCTCAAAGAAGAGAGGCAAAAGGAAAATCAGCGGAATCAACAAAATAAGTTTACGAAGACAGGCAAGCAGCAAGCTAACCTTCGCCTGCCCCAATGCCATAAAGCTCTGCTGACAAGAAATCTGAAATCCCAGTGAAAAAATACCCGCCATATAAATGCGAATTGCCCAGACAGTATATTCCGTCAGAGCACTGTCGCTGGTAAAAAGTCCAGCAAACACCTTTGGCATAGCCAGAAGAATCAGCCAACAAACAATAGAAAATACGGCACACACCTTAAACTGCGTTAAAAACGTCTTCTTTACCCTGTCATTTTTGCGAGCACCAAAGTTGTAACTCATCAATGGCTGTCCACCCTGACAAATTCCCTGCAGCGGCATCAAAACAAGCTGACTGACACTGGTAAGGATCGTCATGGCTCCCACCGCCAAGTCACCGCCGTAGCGGGATATGCTGGAAGTAAAACTGATAGAAAGCACACTTTCTGTGGAAAGCATCACAAAGCTGGAAATTCCAAGGCCCAGACATGGTCCAATCACCTTTCCCACTAGCTTTAGATTTTTCTTTCGCAATTTTAGGATTGTCTGTTTTCCCGTCAAAAATCGGAGAATCCAAACGGCACCCACGGTCTGACTGAGCACCGTAGCCAATGCGGCTCCTTTAACACCCATGCCTAAACCAAAAATAAAAATAGGATCCAGCACAATATTGATCACAGCACCAATCACTGTGGTAAGCATACTGATTTTTGCAAATCCCTGAGTCGTAATAAATGGATTCATTCCCATTACAATCAGCACAAACACACTGCCCAGTATGTAGATTCTTGCATATTCCAGACCATAAGGCAATGTAGCATCACTGGCACCAAACAGGCGAAGCAGCGTTGGAGCTGCCACATAAAAAATCGCCGTCAATGCCACTGCGAACAGCAGCAAAATACCAAAACAGTTTCCCATAATCTGTTCTGCCTTATCGTTGTCCTTCTCTCCCATGGCAATGGCTGCTCTCGGTGCACCACCGGAACCTGCCAACATGGCAAAAGCATTGATCATCATCAGAATCGGCGTAAATAAGCCCGCTCCTGTCAGTGCCGCCGCACCAATCTCTGGAATGTGTCCAATGTAGATTCTGTCCACAATATTATAAAGAAGATTCACAATCTGAGCCACCACCGCTGGAATCGCCAGCTGCGCCAGAAGCTTTGGAATACTTCCGGAACCCGTATCCTGCATATTTTCCTTTTTATCCATACGAAATCCTTTCCTTTTCCAAAAATTATATTTTTAAACTTTACAAGTATAGCACATTTTCCGGAAAAGGAAAGTCACTTTATTTTATTTCATTTCTTCTACATAAGAAATATAATCCAGGGATCGCAGCGCCTCTATGATTTCGCTGTGCTTTTTATATTTCTTCAGTTCCTGGCTGCTGATGGTGAAGGATACAGAGTATACGCTTAAACCAGAGTTTAAGTAAGCTGGGTTCATTTCAATGTCATCGATCCGCATCCCCAGACGGCGGATCGTCGTCGTAAAATTTGGCAGGTCACTCTTATTTTTCAACTCCAAATGCACTTCAAAATGGTTGGATTTGTCCTTCAAATATTTTTCAATCAGCGGGAAAAAGGAAAGCGTACAAAGAAGAGCCACATAAGCGCAGAACACTACCGTGTAAAGTCCCATGCCGATGGCGATTCCCGTGGTACCGCAGGCCCAAAGTCCGGCGGCTGTGGTGATTCCCTTAATCTGACCTCGGGAGCTAAACATAATAGAATAGCCGGAAATCAGGGCAACACCCAATACAACCGCCGCTGAAATCCAAGCGGCATCGTATCCCATTTCCATCAAATGAAGCTCCGCAATGGAAGCCACGGTAGAGGATAAAGAAACGATTACAAAGGTACGAAGTCCTGCGGAGTGGCGATTGCTGGAACGCTCACATCCCACGATAGAGGCCAATATTACCGCCAAAAAGATGCGAAAAAGTACCGATGCGGTGTTCAATCCCACCGACCAATCTCCTAAAAAATTTGCTATACAATCCTGTGTCATAATAAAACCCTCCTTGCTCTTGTCTGTCCAGTCTGCATGCTGCTAAGTACTTCCATCTGGTCTTCTGCTGCCTCCAAAAAGGCCTGTTCTTCCTCGGAAATGGCATCTTTCTCCCGTTCCAATTCCTCCTGAATTGCCTGGATTCTCTGAATCAATAATTCCGCCGCACTGATCTGTTCCCCATTTTCGTCCGTCTCCTTGGCAGGAACAATATCCTCCAGCTTGGTAGAATAGGATTTGGATAAATAGAGTGCCAATTTTCCACAAGCGGGACCAATCAGTTCATAGAGCACACTGGATGCCAAAATCACCGTCTCCAGGGCAACTCCTGTCTCTCCTCCGATAGTTCTCGCCCCAAGTGCCGCCAAACCGATGGCTACTCCCGCCTGGGGGATCAGGGCAAGCCCCAGATAATTTCGCACTTCTTTTCTTTTTCCTGTCAAAAGACAGCCCAGATAGGCGCCACCGTATTTTCCCACGATTCGTGTTAAGAAATAAACCACACCCACTAATAAAAGCGGGGTTTTTCCCACTGCTGCAGAGGCATTTACCAGGGCATCCAACTGGAAGGATACGCCGGAGCGCACAAAAAATAACAGCAGAATTGGCGGTGTAAAATAATTTAACTGTTTAAACAACTTCTCATCGTTTGTCACATTGATATATACCGTTCCCATAGACATACAGCCAAGCAGTGGCGAAATGTCCAGCAGGGCACATACGCCGCAAAAAGCAAAAATAAGAGAAATGGAAATAATCAAGCGATTATCCTTAGATCTTTTTTGCATTAACAGCTTCATAAATACACCAAAGATGCCGCCAAGCACCAAAACTGCCAGATTCATAAAGATTGGTTTTACGATGCTTCCCATTCCAAGGCTGGAAGCGCCGGTGTTCACTGCAATGGCCAAAGAAATCGCCACGCTGTACTCAATCAAGCCCACCACATCATCTAGGGCAACCACCTGCAGCAAGGTATCCACAAAATCTCCCTTTGCCCCAGTCTGTCGAATAGTCATTACGGTGGAAGCCGGTGCTGTGGCGGAGGCCAAAGCCGCAATCACGATGGAAAATACCAAATCCACCCCCAACACAAAATAAGTAGCCAAAAATACCACCACCGTAGCCAAGCAAGCCTCAAAAATAGTAATGATTACAACCTTCATTCCATTTTTCTTTAAGGTCGAAAGCTTAAAAAATTCTCCCACGCTAAAGGCAATAAAGGCCAGAGCGATGTCTGATAAAAAGGACATGCCGTCAATCACCGTCTGTGGAATCAGATTCAGACAATAAGGTCCGATCAAAATCCCCGTCACTATGTAAGCCGTCACATTTGGCAGTTTAAAACGCTTCGTCACACGGGTCATGGCAAAGCCCAAAAACATCATCATGGCAATGGAGATGACGACCATGGCAACTGTGTTGCCCTCCATTGCATTTCGTAAGAATTCTCTTATCATAATTTCCTCCTCAACTGTTCTTTTCGTAGTTTTTATGATATACTTTTTAAAAATAAAGTAAAATTATTTTAATTAAGACCATCATAAATATTTTTTATAGGAGACATTATGTTAAGTGCAAAACTAAAGACACTGCTGGCGGTGGCAGAACAGCAAAATTTTACAAAAGCTGCCCAACAACTCTGCCTGACACAGCCGGCGGTGAGTCATCATATCAGTCAGCTGGAAGAGGAGTTCCAAACCACCCTGTTTATCCGCGGAAAAGGAGGATTAAAGCTCACTCCGGAGGGTGAGATCGTGGTAAAATACGCCAAACGTATGACGGCCCTCTATGATCGGATGCTGAAAAATCTGGCTGGTTCCAAACGAAATATCACTCAGCTCCGAGTGGGTATCACTCACACTGCAGAGAGTAATCTTACCATGGAAGTTTTAGCAAAATGTGGTAGTACCTTTAACGATTTTTCCATAACAATTTTTACGGATACCATAAATAATCTTTATACTATGTTGGAAAATTACGAGTTGGATCTTGCCATTGTGGAGGGAAATTCCGGCAATAGCGCCTTTCGCTCTCTTGTTTTGGATACGGACTTTTTGGTGTGTGTTATGTCCCCCAAAAATCCTATGGCAAAAAACGCTCTAATCACTCTGGATCAATTGAAGCTCCAACCTATGATTATGCGTCTTCCCACCTCCGCCACCCGTATTTTATTTGATTCCACACTGCGAAGTCTGAACGATTCCCCGGATGACTATAATATCACCGTGGAGGTGGATAATATCGCCACCATCAAGGATCTGGTGCGAAAAAACCTTGGAGTTTCTGTGCTTCCCCGCAGTGCCTGTGCCAGAGAAATTCGAAAGAAAAAACTGGCGGCTCTCCCCATTGAGAACCTCAGCATGATTCGAGAAACAAGACTTGTGTACAACAAAGACTTCGAATATCAGGACATTTTCCATGCCATTATAAAACTCTACCGGGAGACAGTGAAATCCTACCAATAATTTTCTAGTGCTATTCCATAAATTATGCAAACGTTTTCGTTGTTTTACCAGAACATACCACCAAAATTTCATTTTCGGCAAAACTATTGGTTTAAAATTTGGAAAAGAAGTGGTATGATACCTAAAGAAAAACCTTATATTATCAATGAAAACTAACTTTTTTACGATGGAAGAAAGGATTGTATTATGTATAGAATTTTAGAATTAAATCCACAGCTCTCCGCATTTCAGGGAGACATTGATCTTCGCATGAACCTGTATCAGGAAACGAAGAAACGTCTTTTAGGGGACCGCATGTCCTTAAAGGATTTTGCAAATGCACACGAATATTTCGGTATTCATCATGTGGGACAGAACTGGGTATACCGCGAATGGGCGCCAAATGCCACTCAGCTTTATTTAACGGGAGATTTCAACGACTGGAATCAGACAGAATATCCTATGACACGGCTGGAAAATGGCGTCTGGGAGTTAAAATTAAAGGGCGACAAAGCCTTATGGAACGGCTGTAAGGTAGCCACTGTAGTGGAAGCCAACGGCACTGTAACAGAACATATCCCTCTCTACGCAAGAAGAGTGGTACAGGACAAGAAAACCATTCTCTGGACCTGTGAAGTGGTAGACGATAAGAAGAAATTCCGCTGGACAGACAAGAACTTCAAACCAGAAGATTCCCTCTATATCTACGAAGCCCATGTTGGTATGGCACAGGAAGAGCCTCGCGTAGGTACATACCGCGAATTTGCGGACAAGACATTGCCTTGGATTAAAAAATGCGGTTACAACACCATCCAGCTGATGGCGATTATGGAACATCCATATTACGGCAGCTTTGGATATCAGGTATCCAACTTCTACGCCGCTTCCAGCTGGTTTGGCAAACCAAACGATCTGAAATATCTGGTAAATAAAGCCCACAAGATGGGCATCCGTGTTCTCCTTGACGTGGTTCACTCCCACGCGGTAAAGAACACCGCCGAAGGCATCAACATGTTTGACGGAACCACATGGCAGTTCTTCCACGACGGCGAAAAGGGCGAACATCCAGCTTGGGGCACCAAATGCTTCAACTACGGAAAAGATGAGGTCATTCATTTCCTTCTTTCCAACTTAAAATTCTGGATGACAGAGTATCATTTTGACGGTTTCCGTTTTGACGGTGTAACTTCCATGCTCTACCACGATCACGGACTGGGTACCGCCTTTGACAACGACCACAAATACTTCTCTTACAACACCCATGTGGAGGCCATCACTTACCTGCAGCTGGCAAATGAGCTGATTCGCCAGGTAAATCCAAATGCCATCA